>JAUNVN010000001.1 GCA_030537655.1 Bowdeniella nasicola
CGTGATCTCTGCCAATTGTTCTTCTGGCATCGGATCCATCTCGTGACCGGCAATGGTGATATCAGCAATGATCGCGTCCATATCGTGGTCATAATTCGCTTCACTACTCGCACTCGCACTCGCAGTGCTGGTGGTAGCCTCACTGGTCGGTGCGACCGGCGTTGGGTCTTGGCTATCGCCGCAACCGGCGAGCGCGAGTGCCGCGGTGCAGGCCAGGGCCGCACCTGCGCGGCGCCAAGTGAAAGTGGTCATGGGAAACTCCTTACCCAAAATTGGTGGCCAACTGGGTGCTGACCTGCGGTGTGTTCTCAGTACACCACGGATTGGGCGGTTGGAAACGCGTGATATGGCAGTTGTTATCGGTCTGTAATATCCACGGCGCTAACATTCCACGACGTTGACCGCAAGACCCCCTCGTGAGGTTTCTTTATATTTTGAGAGCATATCTTCGCCGGTTTGCCGCATTGTTTCAATGACGGTATCCAGGCTGACCGTATGACGTCCGTCGCCCCACAGTGCCATCCGCGCGGCGTTAATGGATTTCATTGCCCCGATCGCATTGCGTTCGATACACGGGATCTGCACCAGGCCCCCCACCGGATCGCAGGTAAGTCCGAGATTGTGTTCCATCGCGATTTCAGCGGCATTTTCGACCTGCAGGGGGGTGCCCCCCAACGCCTCGCACAGCCCCGCGGCCGCCATGGCACTGGCAGAGCCAACTTCCCCCTGGCAACCAACTTCGGCACCAGCAATGGAGGCATTTGTTTTAATCAGTGCGCCAATTGCGGTAGCGGCCAGGAGGAATCGGCGCACACCAGCGCGGTCCGCCTGGGGAATAAAGACGGTGTAATACTTGATCACAGCCGGCACAATTCCAGCCGCCCCGTTGGTTGGGGCGGTCACAACGCGATGACCAGCAGCGTTTTCTTCATTGACCGCCAACGCGTAGAGATTCACCCAGTCAACTGCGCGAAGTGGGTCATCCCCGTGCCCCATCGAACCCACCGGTGCCTCACGCGCAAGTTCGTCGTGCAACCGTTTGGCGCGGCGAGGCACCAGCAGTCCTCCCGGTAAAATCCCATCGGTAGCGCACCCGGAGGCAATGCACTCATCCATCGCATCCCAAATGGCGTCAAGGTGCTTATTGACCTGGTGCCGATCGGCTGCACTTTCTTCATTAGCGCGCACCAGCTCCGAAATACGCAGCTCATGCGTGCGACACAATTCAAGGAGCTCATCGGCGCTGGCAAACGGATAGGGTGCGGGTTCTATGACCTGCAGCTCTTCCGTTTCGTGTTCTAGTGGCCGCACGTGGGTGACATGATCGCGCTGTTGGCTGGCAGAGAGCTCCTGCGCGGGAACTTCTTCCACCACGAACCCGCCGCCGACCGAGTAGTAGGTGCGCTGAAGGAGTGGTCCACTTGCACCCAGCAACGTGAAGGTGAGGGCGTTGACGTGATAATCCAATACGGTCTCGGCCTTGAGTAACACATCAGCCTCAGGATCAAACGCAACGGGGATTTCACCACCGAGATAAAGGGGCGCACCGCTGCGGATGCGCGGCACGAGCTGGTGGACCACATCCATCGGCACATCACTGGGATTGAACCCGGCCAGCCCCCACACCACAGCCCGATCGGTGGCGTGTCCACGACCGGTGGCACCAAGGGAACCGAACAGCTCAACGCGCACGCCTGTGCTCTCGCGCACCTGCGGGTGGGTTAGGCAGGTATCGGCAAAGGCTTTGCCCGCTTTCATCGGACCGACTGTATGGGAAGAGGAAGGACCGAGCCCGATGGAGAACAAATCCGTTACCGACAGGGGTCTGGGTGCCTCACTGGGTGCGGTTGCTCCGGCGTACAGCGTTGCGGCACTGCCCCCTTGGTCGACGCGTGCCGGTCCGGGCATCACCGTGGTGTTCTCGGCGCTTTCGTCGTTCTCCATCACCGATCCTTACTCATCAAACACCTTGGTATCGTCACACAGATTACCTTCCTCAAGCAATTGTCACTGATCACAGCGTCATCACCCCCGACGGCCCGCCGTGCCCGCTAGCATGAGAAAAAATGCCGCATCGGCCAGCGGCCATCTCCCATGGTCCCACGTGGTGTGGCTGAGAAAGGAGTGCGATGAGCAGGCGGGTATTGGTGCTGTGCGCGATGGCTGAAGAGGCCGCTGCATTTCATAGCGGTGACACCCCCGTGAGTTGGCGAGTGGTGACCACCGGGATCGGTACGGTCAACGCTGCGATAAGCGCCACCGAACACATCTTGGAATACGATCCCACATTGGTGATTTCTGCCGGTAGTGCCGGCGGGTTGGGTGCCGGGGTAGCCATCGGTGATGTGGTGGTGGGTTCTGCCTATCGCTATCACAGTGCCGATGCGAGCGCATTTGGTTACGAACCCGGACAGATCCCGCAGATGCCCAGCTGCTATGGCGCAACGCATGAAATCCTCACGCGGGCCCGCAACCACCAGCACGAGACAACGCCCGGTGGGCCGCGGCTGCATATCGGGGAGATTGTCTCCGGTGATGCCTTTGTTACCGCCGACCAGGTCGATCGGGTGCGGGAAACCTTTCCCCTAGCGCTTGCCACCGATATGGAATCGGCAGCAATTGCCCAGACCTGTCACCGCCTGGAGGTTCCCTTTGTGTCAATCCGTGCGATTTCAGATCTGTGTGATGGTTCAGCTTCCACCTCATTTCATCTGACGTTGGAAGAAGTGGCGGTGCGTGCAGCCCAGTGGACCCTCACGCTCGCCAATCCGCAGCCGATGGACCAAGTAGTGTAATTCGCCAAACCAGCGGCTGGCACGCATGCCAGCCGCTGGCTGATTTAGTCCGTAACGAGCGCTTGAACCGGGGTGGCTTTTGCCGCGCGGCGCGCTGGGAAGCGTGAGGCGAGGATCGCGGCGAGCAGTGCCCCGCCGATGATGGAGATCACCCAGCCCCACGGGATGGAAAGCGGCATCGCAACCTCCATTTCTCCGCCCACGGCGCGCGCTCCGGCCCAGGCTTCAAAGATCCCAAGTGCCAAGCCGATGATGAGGGCGCTGGTCGCAATCAAGATTGCCTCCCAGGTGAGCATCCGTTTCATATCCCGGCGCGTGAATCCAAGTGCCCGGAGCAATCCGGATTCTTGGCGGCGTTCCATCACCGATAGCGACAGCGTATTGGATACCCCAACCACGGCGATCACCACCGAGGCGGCAAGCAGCGCGAGGATGAAGTACATCAAATTGGTGAGCACATAGGTGTAGGTGATGCGGTCCCCAGCCTGCGCAATAACGTTGAATTCGCCATTGACCTGTTCAATCTTGTTGATCAACCGGGTGAATTCTGTTGGGTTGAGATCGTCACTAATCTGGACCACCACCGCACTGTCTGCCAGTGGCAGATCGGCAAGATCATCAGGGTGCATCCACACGGTCCCCTCGGTGATACCGCGGTGCACAATCGTGTCGCATTCGAGGTGTCCACCAGCAGGGGTCGAAAATGTCAGGTGGGTGTTGGGCTCATATTCCGCACTGAGACACGCTCCGGGGGCAACCGCGGTGAGCTGGCCGCGAATATGGTTGTTCACATCCGGGTCGTATGCCAGCACCATCATATTGAATTCGCTGGCCTCATCCTCGCTCATCTCGTTGTGCATCGCGATTCCGCGCACCGGCCACACCCCGGTGACATCGTCAATAGCCGCGATTTTTTCGCGCTCAGCGGCACTAATCTCACTGGCAAAGACACTCACATCGATCGGGCGGGCGTGGTCCATCTCGGCGAGGATTCCCGTTTCAATGGATTGTTTACCAACCGCGACGGTGGAGACCAGTCCGATGCCAAGGACCAGTGCCATCACGGTCGAGGCGGTCCGACGCGGGTTGCGAGCAAGATTGGAGACCGCCATTTCGGCGGGGGCACTGCCGCCCAGCAGCCGGCCGAGCCCGCGAATGAGGGGCGGGCAGATCACGCTGACAAACAGCAGCACGCCAACAAAGAAGACAATGCCGGAAAGCATCGCGATAAATACCTCAGTTTGTGCGAGACCGTAGCCAAGTCCTGCCAGGCCGAGCACCATGATGACAATGGCAAGGCCGGTACGAACTTTTCCAGCCCGCTCGCGAATCGAAGTAAGTTCTGCCGGGCGAAGTGCTTCCAGGGGAGCGACCTTGGTGGCGCGCCGGCTCGGTGCCCACGCGCTGATCAGCGTCACCAATAGTCCAACAATAATACCGACGATCACCGGGATGGCCAGCAGGTCAACACTCGCGGTGACATTCAGCAGCGGCAGGGCGAAGATCGCGATAATGACGGCAATGATCGCACCGATCACCGAGGCGATCAGGCCAAGCAGTAATGCTTCGAAGAGCACGAGGCGTTTAATTTGGCGCGTGGTCGCACCGATACAGCGCAGCATCGCGAGTTCGCGGGTGCGTTGGACCACCAACACCTGGAAGGTGAGGGCAATGACGATTCCTGCGACAATCACGGCAATCGCAGCGAAAATGCCGATCACGGCGGTCAGCACGGTGCTGCCGGCTTTGAACTCTTCGACCGCGGTTTCGAGTTCTTCATCAACGGTGTGCACCTGCAGCGCAGCAGGATCGGCATTGCCGATGAGGTGAGCGTCCGTAATCGCCGATTGTGCGTCGGTTGCACTCACGCCATTCGCTTTGATGAGGATTTTCGTCCCCACCCCCCAGTAGCTCGCCCAGTCGCCAGCCTTGGCGGGGGTGACACTGGCATCAAACAGATCGGAAGACTGCGTGATACCGGTGACGGTGAGCGTGTCATCGTGGGGCGCTTCGGTTCCCATCCGCACCCCCGGTACCACCACCGAATCACCGACCGTGACCTTCAACGCCTCGGCTGTCACCTCGCTCAGGGCAATATCGTTGGCACCACGGGGCATCGAACCTGCTGCCAACACACGATATTCAAGCTCGGATGGCAGGGCGGAACCAATTTGGGCCTGCACCTGATTGTCGCCATGTTTTAAGTCCACTACGCCGGTTTCATACACACTGGCGAGCGAGATTTCTGGCAGCTGAGCAATCTCATCTGCAATATCGATGCAAATCTGGTCGAGATCTGCTTCGCTCATCTCCATCCGCTCACTCTCACCGCGGTTTGCTGCAATATTCCAGCTGTCACAGGTGGCGACCACGTCGGCGTTTTTCATTGTCGCCGCCAGCGTGTTGACCACCGCGACATTCATGGCGCGCCCGAAGCCGAGCGTGAGGACCACGAAAATGGTGGAGATGATGATCGCAATCATGGTGGCGATCATCCGCCCGGGTTTGTGGCGCAATTGTGCAAATAGGACGTCATTCATGATGTTAGGCCCCCTTGAGAGCACTGTCGGCGATAATGCGACCATCTTGCATTTCGATGATGCGATCGCCGTATGCGGCAGCTTCATCATCGTGGGTGACCATCACGACCGTTTGGCCGAGGTTACGCACCGCATCGCGCAGCAGACCCAGGACTTCCGCTGAGGCTTTTGTATCGAGATTGCCGGTTGGTTCGTCGGCGATCAGCACCGCGGGACGGTTCAGCAGTGCGCGCGCCACGGCGACGCGCTGTTGTTGCCCACCCGACATTTCATAGGGACGGTGGGAGAGGCGATCACTGAGGCCGAGCGCGCCAGTGAGGTCGTTAAACCACTGCCGGTCCACTTTGCCGCCGGCCATTTTTGTTGGCAGCAAAATATTTTGTTCCGCAGTCATAGTTGGCAGGAGGTTAAAGGCTTGGAAAACAAATCCAATATGATCCCGACGGAAATGTGACAGGGTTTTGTCATCCATCTCGGTGATTGTTTCTCCCGCGACGACCACCTCACCCGACGTTGCGGAATCCAGGCCAGCGATCAGGTGGAGCAGCGTGGATTTACCCGAACCACTTGGGCCCATCACACAGGTAAATTGGCCGCCGTATATCTGTACGGACACCTCATTTACGGCGGTCACCTGTGCGGAACCGGTGCCATACACTTTCGTCACGCCCATCGTTTCAATTGCAGCGCGGTGGTCAGTCATCTGTGTTGTCATACCTCCACTATGAAGGTGTCGCACACCTCGTGCATCGGCCCCATGCACCAGCGGTGGGTGACGGTCGTGCTACTTGCGGAGGAGAGTTTCTCCCTCAATCTGCTCACGATAGGATCGGGCCAGATCCACGATCAGGAGATGTTATGACCGCGCCGCAAAACCCCGATTCGTCCCCCGTGCCCGCCCCGGCTCGCTCACCGTTGGTGATCGTCTTGCTGGTGCTCCTTGGGATGTTACTGGTAGGAGTGGGCTTTTTTATCGGCCGTCTTGCCTCCACTGGCTCTCAGACGGCCACTCCCACCCCAGCTGTGACCACCTCGAATGATCCGGGCGCTGACAGCGGTCACGAGGGCCCTGCACCGGAGACGAGTCTCGATCCGGAAATTCTCGAGCTGGTTCGCGCCCAGGTGAAACGAGATCCGGATGATCCCTTCGCGCGCGGCGAGGTGGATGCGCCGGTGGTAATGGTGGAGTATTCCGACTTTTCCTGCCCCTTTTGCGCCCAGTTCGCCACCCAGACAATGCCCGAGCTAGAACCCTATATTGCCGAGGGTACCCTGCGGGTTGAGTGGCGGGACTTGGCGCTCTTCCCGGAGGGGCAACACAGCGCCGCCGCCGCGCACGCCGCGGCCCAACAGGGAAAATTTTGGGAGTTTCACGATCTTATTTTCGCTGACCACTCCGGTCAGGGACATCCCAGCTATGACGTTGATGCATACGTTGAATTTGCGCGTCAGGCTGGCGTGAGCGACCTGGAGGCCTTTCGCGCCGATGTGCAAGACGACACCTACCTTGACGATGTGCGAGCCGCGACCGATACGACCATGATGTCCTTAGGGCTGCGCGGCACCCCCGCATTCATTATCAACGACCAGGTCATCTCAGGGGCCCAACCACTGGAAGTCTTCATCGATGCAATCGAAAGTCAAAAACCCTAACCGGTGACATACCTAGCCACCATCGGCACGGCAAGGATGAGATAGAAACGCAACCAGCGGCCGGCAAATGAGGCGGTGGCAAATTCCCACCAACGCTGGCCCACACTCGGGGCAACCAGCGGCATGAGCGCATAGGGCGGTAGGGAAATAGCCGCGGCGGAAAAACTGATCACCCACCCGGTTGGGCCACGGAGATATGTCACCAGCGGGGAATTATTCCACCGCCGTGCCCGCGCGCGCGTTGCGGCGCTCACTCGGGCGGTAAGCCAGGCGTGTAACCGCCGATTTGTGATCAATCCGGCCGCCAGCGCGTAGTGCCCACCTTTGCCGAGTGTATGGGTGGCCGCGCAGATCGCAGCCAGTGCCCACGCGGGAACCTCCGCCAGGCCGCCACCGGCCAGCAGTACGACTTCGATAGGAAGGAACACCACGAGCGCAGCAAGCAGGGAGGTGACGGCCAGCGTTGCGGTAATCACGGGCGGGCAACCACGCTCACCTCAGCGGCTTTGATCACCGCATGCATCCACACACCAATATCGATCCCGAGTTTTTGGACCGATCCGACGGTGAGATCCGCAGACATGAAAATGTCGGTGTCGCGGATACGAAGTGAGACGCGAACGAGTTGACCGGCTTGTTCAACTCCCATCACCCGTACCGCAAAGACATTTCGAGGTGAGCCCTGTGGGGTTTGGTCTTGGGGGTAGAGCGACACGGCTGCGGGCGCGAAGAGTGCAACCGCACCGGTACCGTCCGCCAGTGGTTCTGCCGCCACTCCCACCAGCTCTGCTGCACCGCACCGAATTGCAACCAGCTCATCGGCGGTGATGTCACTGACCTGACCAACCGCCATATTCATCCCGGCAAGCGCTGCGGCGAAGGGGGTACGTGGGCGAGAAAGAACCTCGTGGGTTTCCCCCTCTTCAACCACTTTGCCCTCATCGAGAACCACCACGCGGGTGGCCAGGCGTGCCACATCCAAGAGATTATGGGTGACAATCACCGCGGTAGTTGCCCCGTTGGCAAACCGCGCCGCGAGGACGCGGCGCATATGAGCGGCGGCATCAACATCGAGGGCGGCCATGGGTTCATCGAGGAAGACCACGTGCGGATTGGTGGCCAGCGCACGTGCGAGGGCAACGCGCGCTGCCTGTCCTCCCGACAGTTGCGCTGGTCGGCGATCAGCAAGGTGGGCGGCACCAACCGCGGCGAGTTCATCGTCCGCGCGGGCCCGTGCCTGCGCTTTTGCCATCCCGCGAGAACGTAACCCAAAGGCCACATTGTCACGTGCTGACAGATGCGGGAAGAGCAGTGGTTTTTGGGCGAGTAAGGCAATATTGCGTGCGTGTGGCGCAAGATTTGTCTCCTCACCTTGCAGCTGACGCCCACCGACGGTGACCTGCGAGCCGGGTGCGTTGAGCAGCCCGGTCATAATTTGCACACTGGTGGACTTACCGGAGCCATTTGGACCAAGCAGTGCCACCACTTCACCCGCGGGGATCTGCAGGTCAACATCGAGGTGACGTTCGGCTAATGTCAGGTTGGCGGTAATCGCTTCGGCCGGTGGTTTTCCACCTGGTAGCACGGGGCGGTCCGGCGCGGGAGTGGGGGTGCGTTCATCGGATTCACACGGTTCAATGCGCCGGGGTGGGCGCGCTCCCTGATACTGCCAGGCGGTGACGGCCACCACCATGATGGCAACCACGATGAGCACGGCCGCCAGTGCGAGCGCGATCTGCGGATCGGTTTCCCGCCGGAGGTAAATTTCCAACGGCATCGTGCGGGTGACACCTGACAGGGAACCCGCAAAGGTGAGGGTCGCTCCGAATTCACCGAGGGAGCGTGCCAGTGCCAGGGCGGTGCCCTGGGCGATCGCCGGCCAGACGAGCGGGAGAGTAACCCGGGTGAAAATCCGGGTGGGCCGCGCCCCTAACGTGGCGGCGATGGCTTCATAACCGGCTTCACGTACCCGCAGTGCCCCCTGGAGTGCGACGATCAGAAATGGCATCGACACGAAGGTTTGCGCCATGATCACCGCGGTGGTGGTGAATCCAACCTCAATACCAATGTGACTGAGCCATGTCCCAACCAGGCCACGTCTTCCAAAGGTTTGCAAGAGGGCAAGACCGGCAACCACTGGCGGTAGTGCCATCGGCAGGAGCACGATGACGCGCGCAATTTTCACGCCGCGCCAAGTGCCCGCCAGCAACGTTGCGGTCGGAATTCCCAACAGGACCGCTAAGGCGGTGGAAATGAGGCAGGTTTTGAGTGACAGCCACAGGGCGGCTCGCGCATCTTCTTGGCTCATCAGCTGCGGGATTTCAGCGAAGGGCACGCGTGTGCCCAACCCGATCAGCGGAATAAGCAGCGCGAGCAGCCCCGCGACAGCCAGCAGGTAAATCCAGGCCGGGAGTCGGCCACGATACGTTGTCGTATCCATGGTTGTTGGGGCAGGCTCCCGCCTGCCCCACCGGACCTAGTTGGCGTCCGCGCCGGGGCCGAAGCCGTAGGACGCGAGGATTTCTTGACCGCGCTCTGACAGCACCCAGGTCACGAATGCTTGCGCAGCGGCGTTATCCGCACCGGTTTTAGTGACCGCAATCGGGTAGCGGTTGACGACTTCATCAGCGCCGGGCACCTCGATCACCTCAACCGCATCACCGGCGGCTTTCGCATCGGTGGTGTATACCAGGCCGGCATCGGCTTCACCTGCTTCAACCTTGCCGCGCACGTCGGTGACTTTTTGTTCTTCCGACACGGGATTCAATTCGATGCCGAGGTTATCGGCAAGAGTTTCGGTCGCATTACCGCACGGGACACCCGGGGCACATACCACCAGGCGGGCATCATCGAGGGAGTCATCCAGCCCCGTGATCTTAGCCGGGTTTCCCGCCGGCACGATCAGGGTGAGGACATTGGTTGCGAATTCTTGAGATTCACCAACCAGCTCCTCCTGACTGGCGCGGGTCATATTTTTCTCATCCGCACTTGCAAAGACATCGGCGGGAGCGCCCTCTGCCATCTGGTCAACCAGTGTGGAGGAGCCTTCAAAAGAGAAGTTCACCGATACATTCGGATTGTCTTGTTCAAATTCTGCGGCAATGTCACTAAAGGCTTTGTTTAGTGAGGCGGCCGCAAAGACGGTCAGCTCAGTTTTCTCGCCGCCCTGATCGCTGGCCTGATTGTTATCGGCACTGCCGCAGCCGGTAAGGGCGAGCGCGCTGGCAGCGATCATGACTCCAGCGAGTTTGCGAAATTTCTTCATGAACGTAGGTCCTTTCGTATCGGTACTGCCACTCCAACCAACGCATCCTCGTGCATCGGAGTGTCAGGCAGGCATTCCCTCTTTGGTAGGGATCATTGCGCCCTCAACCCTAGCGAGTTTCACTCAGAAATGCTCACCGGCCTCAGTCAGTATTTGGGTAGCAAAAACGGGTGGGGTGGCCCACTGGCCACCCCACCCGTGTGTCTTGCTGTCTACACTTCTTTCAGGGCCGCGACGATCGCGCCGAGGGATTCCTTCGCATCGCCAAATAGCAGCTGGGTACGTTCGGAAAAGAGCAGTTCATTTTCGATACCGGCAAATCCCGGACGCATCGAGCGTTTCAAGAAGAACACCTGCCCGGCCTCATCGGCGTTAATGATCGGCATCCCGTAAATCGGGGCGCTCGGATCGGTGCGGGCAGCGGGATTGACGACATCATTTGCGCCCACAACCAGCACCACGTCAGTTGCTGGCATTGCCGCGTTCACATCGTCAGCTTCCACCAGCAGTTCGTAGGCAACATTGGCTTCGGCAAGGAGCACGTTCATATGCCCGGGCATCCGTCCGGCCACCGGGTGGATCCCATAGAGAGCATCGACGCCGCGTTCACGCAGTTCACTGACCAGTTCGGCACAGGTGTGCTGGGCCTGGGCCACCGCGAGACCGTAGCCGGGAACCACCACTACGCGCTGGGCATAGGCCAGGGCAATGGCGACATCGTCGGGTTGGGCGCGCCTGACCGGTCGGTCAGATTCCTGGGTGGAGCCGGCTGTTGACCCACCTTTTAGTGCACCGAAGAGAATCCCGGAGACGGACCGACCCATCGCGGTTGCCATCGCGATTGTCAAGATCGTCCCGGAGGCACCCACCAGGGTTCCCGAGACGAGCAAGAGGGTATTGACCATCGCGAATCCAGCTGCCGCAACGGTCAGACCTGTGAAGGCGTTCAAAAGCGAGATCACAATCGGAACGTCTGCGCCGCCAACCGGGAGGACCAGCAGCACGCCGAAGGCGAATCCGACAGCCAGAAGTGCGACCCCCACCCAGACGTTGCCGGTGATGGCGGTGGCGACCGCCAGGGCGATTCCAGCGACCATTACCGCGATCATGACAATGGCTGCTTGGGGAACGACAATTGGGCGCGATCCGATCAATCCTTGGAGTTTCGCGAAGGTGATCATCGAGCCGGCAAAGGATGTGGCACCAATGAGGATGGCAAAGGCGGTGGCACTTTGACTAAACGTGGTGGCCGCACCTCCCCATTCGGTCAGTTCCATAATGCCGACCACGGCGGCTGCGCCGCCGCCCACACCGTTAAAGATTGCGACCAGTTGGGGCAGGTCAGTCATCTTCACGATCCGTGCCCACGGGACAGCAATGACGGTACCGAGGATCACCGCAATCAACGTCACGATCAGGTTCGGACCGAGGAAATCAATTGAGAGGAATGCGGTAAGGACCGCAATCGCCGCGCCGATCGCTCCCAGGAGGTTGCCATGGCGGGCCGTGCGCGGTGATGAGAGTCCCTTCAGGGCGAGAATGAAACAGATCGCGGCGATCAGATAGAGAAAATCGGGGGTTGCTCCGGTCAGCAGTTTCATGCGGCGGTCACCTCATCGCTACGTTTGGGTGCCTTTTTTGCAGCAAACATTTCCAGCATCCGGTCGGTGATCACAAACCCACCCACCAGGTTGATGGTGGCGAGCAGTACCGCAAGGAAGCCGAGCACGGTAATGATCCACGCCGGTGAGTGAGCGGTCACGAGGATCGCACCGACCAGGATGATGCCGTGGATCGCGTTGGCACCACTCATCAGTGGTGTGTGCAAGGTGGAGGATACTTTGGAAACAACTTCAACGCCCACGAAAGCCGCGAGCACGAAGATGGTGAGCGCAAATATCACTGTGCGTCTCCTTTCGGTGGCGTTGATGCCGGCGATGGTTCCTCTAGGCGGGAACTTCCCTGGTGGGTGATGGCAGCGCCAGCGAGGATATCGTCGTCAAAATCCACCTGGACTTCATTATCGACAATGAGCAGGTTGATCATATTTTGCATGTTTTTCGCATACAGTCGGCTCGCGTCGGCAGCCAACTGTGCCGGTGGGGTGTCAAGTCCAACGATCGTAATGTGGCCTTGGCCGCGCGCGGACGGAAGCTGAACATCGCTGCCCGCAACACTGCCTTCCACATTGCCGCCTGAGGCCGCAAGCATATCGACCACGACACTGCCCGGGCGCATCGCGGCAATCATGTCGCTGGTCGCAAGGCGCGGTGCCGCCTTGCCGGGCACACCCGCAGTGGTAATGAGCACGTCGGCATCGGCGATATGCGGGGCGAGCGCCTGTTGTTGGCGACTGGCCGCATCGGCGCCAAGACTGCGCGCGTAACCGCCTTTGCCCGTTCCTTCAGCGCTGTCGAGTCCCACGTCGATAAAGGTCGCACCTACCGAACGTGCCTCTTCGGCCGATGAGGGGCGAATATCGTTGGCCGCCACTGTCGCACCCAGACGCTTTGCCGTGGCGATGGCCTGCAGCCCCGCCACGCCAATGCCCAGCACCACGACTTTTGCCGGTGGCACGGTTCCCGCTGCGGTCATTGCCAGTGGGAAGAAACGCGGCAGACGGATTGCTGCTTCAAGGACGCACCGATATCCAGCAGCCAGTGCCTGACTAGACAGGACGTCCATTGCTTGGGCACGTGAGGTGCGCGGGATTTTTTCACATGCGAGCGCGGTCACGCGCGCCGCGGTGAGCGCTGCGATGCGCTCATCGGTAAAGGGGGCCATCAATCCAATCGTTACCGCCCCTTCGCCCAGCCGGCTAATGGCCGATGCGGGCAGCGGGGTGACATGCGTGAGGATTGAGACCTCCGCTAGGGGAATACCATCAACGACGTCAGCGCCCGCCTTGCGATAGTCCTCATCACTGTGTCCGGCAGCAATACCGGCGGCAGTTTCAATCAGGACCCGATGTCCGGCACGGGTAAGTGCCATCACCGTTTCGGGAACGAGCGCCACTCGCGTTTCTGGTTCTGGTTCGCGAGGTGCAGCTATAGTGATCACGCCTTACAGCTTAGGCGGTAGCGACAAAAAGATGTGGGACTTCTGGACCGTGCCGTAGATGTGCGTGTTATTCACTACACGAAGAACACCACACACAAAATTGACACGATAGCGCTGACCACCGCGGCAATCGCCCCGAGCAGCATGGCCCGTCCACCGGTGGCAATCAAGCGCTTAATTCGCACGCCACTACCCATCGCCACCATTGCGGCAGTCAACAAAATCGTGGCGGCAAGTTCGGCTCCCGAAATCACCTGGGTGGGTAACGGGATGAAACTACGCACCAGCACCATCACGAGAAAGCCGACGACAAACAACGGCATAATCGGTGGTTTGACCTGCTGAACAACCTCGTGCGGGACGGGTTTTCCAGCCACGACCGCGGCGGCTTCAGCAGCGGCAATTTCACGTTCGGCCGCAGCAAACCGGCGGCGCGATTCGATTGCCCCCACGATGGCCACCAGTGGCGCCAACATCGCGACGCGACCAAGTTTTGTCACCACGGCGGTATCGGTCAGGGTTGTTGCCCCCTGGCCGGTGAGCTGATCGGCGGCAATTCCAGCGCCGGCAACCACTTGCCCAACTTCGTGTACCGCCGCGCCAATCCACGCACCGGCCTGGGTGGGATCCAAACCGATGGTGCGCACCAATACCGGCAGGAGTAGCAGCGCGAGCGTACCGAAGAGCGTCACCGCTGCAACCGCGGTGGCTGCCGCTTCATCAACGCTAGCGCGCGGATTTTTTGCGCGGCGATCACCCGGTAGGACCGCACTCATGGCAGCAACTGCCGCCGCACCGCAAATTGCGGTACCGGTGGCCGTCAGGACGACGGTGGCGTGGTTAATTTTCAGCCACCGCCCCGCAGCGATGGTCACCAGGTAGGTGGCCGCTACGGTCACAATGATGGTGACCACCACCCCCGGGCCCAGCGCAATAATCGCAGGGATGGACAGTCGTAATCCGAGCAGCACAACACCCAGACGCAAAATGGTGCGATTGACGAAAGCGAATCCCGGTTCACACACCTGGGGTATCAACCCGAGGTTACGCATGATCATTCCAATGATCAGAGCGATCAGCAGGGCGGAAAGCAGGGGAATCACAGTGTTCAAGCCGAAAGCAACGGCCGCGGCAAGTGCCGCAAGCCCAATGCCGGGTGCCAGGGTACGCAAGGTGGTCATAGAGGCATTGTGTGGGGCCACGCACTCGCAAGCGATAAGTGCCACGATCGATGCGATAAGCTGCGCTTATAGCTTAGGGAGGGGATGCGATGCGTGAACTCGATATCGGTGATGCCCTTGTTCTTGAGCTGCTTGATCACCAGCCGTCCCTGTCGGCAATCGCTCGCGAATTAGCGGTGAGCCAATCTGCAATTTCCCAACGTCTCGCCCGCTTGGAAGCCCGCTGCGGCAGCCCCCTGGTGGTGCGCTCGAGTGGCGGGATCACCCCGCTGCCGCTGGCATTCCAACTTGCCCACCATGCGCGCGCTGCGCTGGTGCAACTCGACCATGTTGATGCGCTCTTAACTACGCCCCGTGCCGCCAGCGGACCGCGCACCGTGATTGCGGCCTCGCTGACCATTGCCGACCACTATTTGGGTTCCTGGCTTGCCAGGCTGAATACCGCGAGCCAGATCGATATCGCCGTTGGCAATTCCGCGCGCACCATCGCGCGAGTGCGCGCCGGAAAAGCCGATATTGGATTTGTGGAAGGCCCGCATGCTCCCCCGGGACTGGTGAGTTGGGAATTGGGACACGATGCCCTGGTGGTCGCAACAACGCCCACCACCGCTGCGCGTCTTGCCACCCCCCTGACCCCGCGGGGCCTGTGTGAGACCAATCCGGTGGTGCGTGAGGTCGGCTCGGGCACCCGCGCGGTGTTGGATGCGGCGCTGGCGCGCGCTGGGCTGCGGCTGCCGGTCGGGTGCGCGGTAGCCAACTCCACGACCGCGCTGCTGGATGCGGCTGCACGCGGTGCGGTGGTGGTGGTAGCGGAAGTTGCCGCCGTCCAACAAGCGCCCGTGCGAGAGCTCACCTGCATTCCCACCACCTTCGCCATGCCGCGCACCTTGCGGATGGTCACCCGTCCAGGTGCGCAACTCGGTGTAGTTGCCACCCGTTTCACCCGCCTGGTACGCGCAATTACCGCGAGCGCACCGCTTGGGACCCAAACGTCGTAGAGTGTGGTTATGGAAGCTCGCGAAATTCTCACCTGGCCTGATTTCGGGATGGCAAGTCGCGCACTTGCCCAGCAGATCGTCAATGACGGATTCTTTCCCGACCTGGTGGTTGCCGTTGCGCGCGGCGGCCTGTTACCCGCCGGCGCCGTCTCCTATGCGCTCGGCGTCAAGGCGATGGGCACGATGAATGTCGAGTTTTATACCGATATTGCTAAAACCCTTGCCGAACCGGTCGTCCTTGATCCCCTGATGGACACCTCCACGCTGCCTGGCAAACGGGTACTCGTTGTCGATGACGTCGCCGATTCGGGAAAAACACTGGCGAAAGTATTGGAAATCTTTAGGGAATTCAATGTCGCTGATGTGCGGGCAGCGGTGATTTATACCAAACCCCGCTCACTCGTACAGCCGCACTACACCTGGCGTGAAACCGACCGCTGGATTACCTTCCCCTGGTCCGCAAAACCGCCTGTCACCGCCGACAACTAACCCCCGCGTCTCATGTCGCAGTGATTCTTTCAATAATTCACACTGAATTGTGTTGTGATGCTCGCTTCACTGCGTGAGGTATGACTAAGCTAGAGCAATACCACACTTATTCACGCGACCGCTGAATTGGGAGGAAGAGGGTAGGTCACCATGAATTCGATTGTGTTGGCCATCGTGGGCGTCGCTATGATGCTCGCCGGCTATTTTTTGTATTCAAAAGTGTTGGGAACACGGCTGTTTAAACTCAATGCCGCATTTACCACCCCGGCACATGAACTCAACGACGGAATTGACTACGTCCCCACCAACCGGCTGGTGCTCTGGGGTCACCACTTCACCTCAGTGGCCGGCGCCGCACCGATTGTGGGTCCCGCTATCGCCGTGATTTGGGGTTGGCTCCCCGCCTTTTTATGGGTCACTCTCGGCACGATTTTCTTCGCCGGAATGCACGATATGGGCGTGCTGTGGGCATCGGTGCGCAACCGGGGCCGATCAATCGGGGCGCTATCGGGCAAATATATTGGCTCCGGTGGGCGCGGATTGTTCTTGATCGTCATTTTCTTACTGCTGCTGATGGTCAACCTCGCCTTTGCCGTGGTGATCGCCGGTTTGCTGACCTCCACCCCCTCGGCTGTGATCCCCACCTGGGGAGCCCTGGTCGTTGCGGTGCTGGTCGGCCAGGCCATCTACCGGCTGAAGTGGTCGTTGCCGCTGGTATCGGTGGTGGGCGTTGTGGCGCTATATGCGCTGATTGTGCTCGGCGATCAGATGCCAATCGAACTGCCCGAGACGGTCTTGGGATTAAGTGCGAAAGCCTTCTGGATTGTGGTGCTGTTCATCTACGCCGGGATTGCCTCAATGCTGCCGGTGTGGGTGCTGTTGCAACCGCGTGACTATATCAACGGCCTGCAGCTGTTCGTCGGTCTGGCGCTGCTCTACCTTTCGGTGCTGGTCTCCAATCCGACGGTGGTTGCTCCCTCAATGAACGAGCAGGTCCCCGAGGGCACACCCTCGATGGTTCCGCTGCTCTTTGTCACCATTGCCTGCGGGGCGGTCTCTGGCTTCCACGGCATGGTCGCCTCCGGTACCAGCTCCAAACAGCTCGATAAAGAAACCGATGCCCGTTTCGTTGGCTACTTCGGTGCGGTCGGGGAAGGGCTGCTGGCGCTGGGCGCAATTATCGCCACCACCGCCGGGTTTAAATCGCTGGCGGACTGGCAGGAAGTGTATTCCGGCTTTGGTGAAGGTGGCGTGGGGGCATTCGTCAATGGCGGCGGCGCCATCCTGAACAGCGCCCTGCACATTCCGCAGTCACTATCAGCCACCATTTTGGCCACCATGGCGGTCCTGTTTGCCGCCACCACAATGGATACCGGCGTGCGGTTACAGCGGTTCGTCGTCCAAGAAGCCTTCGAATTGGCCGGCAAGAAGATCAACCACATCGTCTCGACCATCATCGTGATCGTCATCTGTTTGGCCCTGTCCTTCTCGACGGGTGCTTCCGGTGAAGGCGGAATGACGATCTGGCCGCTGTTTGGTACCACCAACCAGCTGATGGCTTCACTATCGCTGGCCATTATTGCGGTGATCTTGCTGCGCAAGCGGCGCGCCCCGTGGGCAGCGGTGATCCCCTTCGCGCTGATCTTGTCAATGGCGCTCTACGCGCTGGTGGTGCAGCTGTCTGGCTTCTACAACGACGGCGACTACCTGCTGCTGGTCTTGGATATCATCATCCTGATCGCCGCGGTCATCGTTGCGGTGATGGCAATTGGGGCGATGTTTAAAGCCCGCACGCAGCCGGCAGAAATTGATGCCAATGACGAGACAGCCACCGCCTCACAGCGTTAAGCACCCGTGAGCTGGCAGTCATTTTCCCGTGCGCTGCGCGAGTTTTACTTCGCCCCCTACCGGCGAACCCTAGCTCGCGCAGCGCGGGAGGAAGACGATTTTTTCTTGCTCATCCTGCTTGGTGAAGCCCTGGGGGTCCCCAACCCGCTCGCCTACGAAACCCTCGAATTGTGGCCGCATCTACGTGCCGACCTGCACGCGTGGCACACGCGGATGGGAATGGAACGCTCCCCCTTTGACCACATTGGGTGTTGCTGATGGCCGCACCCTTGCACCGGCTGGCCATGGGCCACAACGTCCTGTTCTTTTCCGGCAAAGGTGGAGTGGGCAAGACGACCCTCGCTGCTGCCACGGCCCTTGCCGTCGCTCACAGCGGACGCGACGTTCACCTGTATTCCACCGACCCGGCACATAATCTCGGCCATCTGTGGCATCGCGAGGTGGGTCCGACCCTAACTCCGCTGTGGCCCAGCGCGCACCACCGACCCGAGGTGGGCCGGGTACTGGGCTGTGAGCTCGATGCGAATCAGCTGGCCGGAGACCATATCGACCAGGTTGCGCGCACTCTGCGTACCGCGATCTCGCCAGAACTACGCCACCACTTAGATCGCTACCTCACCCTTGTGCGCACCGCGCCGGGCACCAGCGAATCGGCGCTGGCGGAAAAAATCGCGGAGCTGTGCACCCAAACGCACGCTGATGGTCCGCTGCTGATTTTTGATACCGCTCCGACCGGCCACACCGCGCGGTTGATGCACCTGCCGGAAACCATGACGGCCTACACCACCGCACTGCTGCGCCGGCGCCAACGCGCGGACCGGCTGGCCGCGGCCACCGCAGCCCTGGGGGGAAAAACGGAAGGGGCCAATACCGAATTGGCGGCGGCACTGGCCCGGCGGAAGAATTTATACGCATCCTTTCGTGACCTGCTGCAAAACCCCGCGCATTCGGCCTTTGTGCTCGTCCTTACCGCCGAGCGAATGCCGGTAGCGGAAACGATTAGCTTCGCTCAGGAACTTGCGCAGCTGCGCATCACGACTGCTGCACTGATCACCAATCGGCGCACCCCACCTTCCTTCGCGGCCCGCGCCGCGATGGAGGAGCGCTATGCCGCTGATCTTCGCAACGCCCTGCCGAACATTCCGCTCTTTGCGTTGCCGCTGCTGGCCGGGGAGCCCACCGGAATTACCGCCCTGCAAGAACTCGCGGAGATTTTATCTGCTGCGTAAGGCCCTGGAAGTGATTAACTGAACAGTAACATGATTGACATTACCGACGAATTCGCCACCGCATTGGATCTAGCTGCCCGCGGCGAGCACCTGGTCATCCTGGGTGATCCGCACACCGGAAAATCCACGTTTATCGAGCACCTCGCCAAGGTGACGCGCAAGAATGTGTTGGTGACGGCGCCAACCCCGCTTTCTGCCAACCGGCGCGGTTACTACTGCCTGACGCAGTTTTTTGATTTTTCCGCGCCCACCACACAGCCCAATACGGCCGCATTCGCCGATATTTTGCCGCACCTGGACATGTTGATTATCGGTTGGGCCAACCTTTTGCGTGCCGATCAGCTCGATCTCATCGCCGCGCGGCTGCGCGAGGTGGGAAAAGATCCCGACGCCCCTTTCGGTGGGGTGCAAATCGTCCTCGTCGCGGACTTGCACGCCCCACCCCCGGCGGTCGAATCCGATGAGGCCGATACCTTCCATGCGCGCTATCAGCAGCCGTATTTCACCGCGGCCGAAGTCTTTGGCGCCGCCGACTTTCACGCCGTGGGCCTCACCCGTGTGTTTGCGCGCAACGATTCCTCAACGCGCGTAAAGCTGCGCCGCGCGCTTGCGACGGGCCATTACACCCACCATGTGCTCGCACACCTCAACCGCAAGATGGAGAGAAATATCGATTGTCCGCGCAGCTACAAAGCCGCTTCGGTGTGGGCGACACCCAAGCGCGCGCAACAATTCCGCGAGCGCATCTTGGCCTCGTGTGAAGAGCGCGTGCAGACTTCTGCAGCGCATGGCCGTGGTGATACGGATCCGTTTTGTTCTCCCATCCCCGATCCGCTCCTCTTTGCGGCGGGTGTCTCAGTGATGATCGTGCATTCCAATCGGAAAGGTTTCCCGTATTCGGGATTTGTTTGCCAGATCGATCACAGCTCGCACACAACGGATGAAACCGGCAGGCAAGCACACGTCGTGGCGATCGCATTTGATCGACTCTCGAATCAGCCGTTGCACCCGGCGGCCTTGAATGTGACCCGCCCGCGTGTTGGTGAGCGCGGGATTGAACACGAGAAGATTGGCCACTACGTGCAATTACCCTTCGTGCTTTCTGAAGGGTTGAGCCTGCAGGATGCGACGGAACTGTTTGACGTGTCGACTGTGTTCGATTTTTCTGGTGCCCCGCGCTATCCCGGACAGCTCACCGGTGCCCTCACCAACCGCCTCACTTGGCGCTACGATAGTGCGTTCACCGAGCCAATCACGTGGGAGCAGGCACGTGCTGAAGGTGAATTGAGTGCGCTCACCCACACGTTACTCACCGGTGAGGCGCAGCGGCTGTGCGCGATCGAATGCCTCACCGCACCAACGCCGAGCGGGGCGATCCCCGTGGAGATTGCGCTCGCCTTTCCCGACGGCACCCGCATCTCCACTCTCATCGCGCCATCTGCCGACCAGCTGGATGGCGCGCCAGCTGTGGGAATATCGACCGAGCGGATGCAGCTGGCACCCACGCTCACCCAGGCGTGGGCGATGGTGATGCAAGAAGCGTCCGGTTACGCACTGATCAGCTCCGATGTGGCAGCAGTGCACTGTGCGATGCGCGATCTGGATCCCGCTTTGTGCCCGACGACGATTGCCGAGGTAGCGGTTGCAACAGATGTGCACGCGGTGGCCGCTGATCGCGCCGCAGCGAGTTTAAATGCGGCGGAACACCGTGAAATCGCAACCGAGATTTTTCGCGTTGACGGTGGGCATCACTGCGGCTATACGCTCAATCGTGACGGCGAGATCATGGTGTACGGCCTAGCAAAAGACGTCTCACAACTCCTCACCGAGCGTCTCGGCGATGAGCGTCCCAACGACGAGAGTGACCTGTCGCTGCTCGCCTTTGAAGAAACCTACGACGTGCGCGTCACCCGTCAGCTACCCGTCGCTTTCCCTCCAATTGCCGAGGTGTTACGTCCCGGGACGCACGTGTGCTTTTTCCAACCGAAATTTCAGTTTTCCAAATCCTCCTTTTCTTCAACCCTGCAGGCAATGGCCACTTCTCACTATTTGTGGCCGATTGTCGGGGACCCTGATGCGCTCAGCGAGATCCTCATCGCCGATGGCGCCTCCCGTGGATGGCGCGAAGCGAAAGCGCGCTGCAACTGGGATAAACCAGTCTATGACGAGCGTGAATTCGTGCAGTGGGTGGAACAACAGGAGCAGAACTCCCGCACTGAGACACCTGGCGATGAGGAACAGGCACGTCCGGCCCGTGACGAGCTTGCCAAACGCCGATACCTCGCGGCGCGCCCAGCAATTGCCGATGTATTGGTCAGGGGCACCGATGTGACGGTGGAGAGATCACCGCGCTTCGATGAAATTTATAACCGCGCTCGTGAGCGTGGGTTCAGGGTCACCGCCTCCGCGCTGCGTCTTAAAACCCGCGCCGTCATTGCCGATTACCAATCCTCAGAATTATGCGTCATCCGTGCACGCAGAGAGGGGATTCCGATTTATTCCGCCAGCGAATTTTTCGCCTGGTATGAGTCGACCCAGTAAGTGCGGGGACGGCTCCCGCACACGCGTGTCGATCGCCATTTGCGTGGCCGGTGACCCGCGCGAAAGGCGATCGACTCCCTTTCCGAACATCAGGTGCGAGGAGTAATGCGGGAAGCTGACAGCGGCTGCTGGCCGATCGGGAATCACTTTTGTTAACCTGCGAAAAACTGCGCCGGAATCGCCCCTATTTTTTGCACAGATCCCAAAAACTGAACGTGGTGCGCCCCTAGACCGCTGCCCTGACGGCACGCTGCGATTTTTCATCAGACCCATACCTTTTTGCCATAGCCCGGAATGACGGCGCGTTTGACTCGGGTGGTGGTGGGCGCTTTCAATGACCGTTTCAGCGAGGGTTTGCGCATTCCAAACCTCATAGTCTCGCGCCTCAATCAGCGGTCTTCATGCTGCACGAACGCGAGGTGCCGGGTAAGGGAGGAATGTGTGGATGCGCGCTGGCAGTGATCAACAGATTGCTGACAGTTGACGCGCGTGCGATGCGGTCAGCAGATAGTGGCCAGGTGGCAAAGAGTGCAGCCGCAACGCGTCAGATACGATCACCATCGTGCACAGACCGCCATCATTTGGCGCGGGTGACAAAACGTCTAATGTGCACGCAGCTCACCGCTATCCACAGTGGTACAGATTCACGAAAATATGGGTTAATCTGAGCGAATAATGATTGAGATTACCGACGAGTTCGCCGCCGCGTTGCACCGCTTGCACACCGGCGAGAACCTGTTGCTCACCGGGCGGGCCGGTACCGGGAAAACCACGCTCATCCAACATTTTTTGGCCTCCACCACGAAACGGGTGGTGCTGGCCGCACCCACCGGGGTCGCGGCGCTGAACCTGGGTGGCTACACCCTGCACCGGCTGTTTTCCTTTCCCACCACCATCACTCCCGAGGCGGTGCGAACCGGCAAGGTGACAGCCGGGCGGTATGCGAAGCTGCTTTCCCAGCTCGATACGCTCGTGATTGACGAAATCTCGATGGTGCGCGCCGACCTGTTTGATGCGGTTGTGGCGGCGCTGGAGGCCTACGGCCCGAAGCCCGGCGCGCCCTTTGGTGGGGTGCAGCTGGTACTGGTTGGTGATCTCTACCAGCTCCCCCCGGTAGTGCAGCGACGTGAGGCCGAGTATTTTTCCAGCCACTACTCAACGCCCTATTTTTTCTCCGCCAAAAGCTACCGCTCATCGGCGTTTTCCTGTCTGCACCTGCGCCGCGTGTTTCGTCAGCAAAACGATGCGAAACTTGCAGCGATGCTCGATGCACTGCGTGCCGGGCGGATCACCGAGACCATTGCGACCCAGCTGAACGCCCAGGTGGATGCTGATTTTACACCGCCACCAGAAGAGGTGTGGGTGACGTTAGCGACCACGAACCGCGCAGCCAAGCGCCGCAACGACGCCGAATTGGCGCGCCTGGCCAGTGATCTTCACGAGTTTCACGCGCAAATTTCAGGCGAGTTGGACGGCTTTCGCCCACCTACCGATGCGCAGCTCAAATTGAAAATCGGCGCGCAGGTGATGCTGGTGAATAACGATGCTGCCGGGCGCTGGGTAAACGGCAGCCTCGCGGTGGTGCTCGCGATTGAAGCTGAGGACGAGACGAAACCCGCCGTGCTGCTGGAGCTGCTCGATGGCACCGTTGTGCGCGTGAAGGCGCACGAATGGAAGATCACCAGGCCGCGGATCGGCGAGCAGGGCTTGGTGCACGAGACGATTGGTACCTTCACCCAGCTGCCGATCAAGCTCGCCTGGGCGATCACAATCCACAAGGCGCAGGGTCTGACCTTGCCGCGCGTGATTGTTGATTTGCGTGGTGGCGTACATTTTCCGGGCCAACTCTACGTTGCGCTCTCGCGCTGTACCTCGCTTGCCGGACTGGTGCTCACCCGCGCGGTGAAACCACGCGATGTGCGCGTTGATTCGCGGGTGCGCGAGTTTGTTGCCACCGATGCTTTCGGTGGCGATGCGCAGCAGTATTGCGCCTTGGAAGCGCTGTTTGTTGGTGAGGGAGACAAGCATCCGCGTGCGATCGAATTGGCACTCGCCCTACCGGAGGGCACGATCGTTGAAAGTGTCATCAACCCGCAGCGCGACCTTGATCTGGCGCCGGTGCGCTATGGCATTGACGCGCAGTTGGCGCAAATCGCGCCGACGCTTGCCCAAGCCTGGCCAGCATTCGCAGCCGAAATGGAGCACCTGGGGATCGCTTCGCTGCTCGGGCGCAGACTGGTGGACCTGCTCAACAACGAACTCACACGGCTGGGGACTTTCGCGCCGTTAGAAGAGATAGGGCAGCTCCGAGGGCCGATCACACCGATTGACGCTCCGGTCAGCGCGCTCAATCCGAGCGGTGCGCGCAGTGCCACCGATGCGGCCGCGCACACGCTCTCGCTGCTTAGTGATCACGGCATCGTCGTGCCGGCCGCTGCCTTCGAGCTGTTCGAGGAGATCAAACCGGGGTTTTTGTGTACGCGCACAGGTGAGATTATCCCGTTTGGCTCACCCCAGGAGGTCACCACCATGCTCGCTGCCAACCTTGCCGGTGCGCAGGTGAGTGAAGAAAGTGAAGTGGCGTTGCGTGCATTTGAGCGTCGCTACCACGTCACGGTACCGCGGCCGACACCTCAAAGCGCCCCACCGATTCGTCACGTGTTACAGCCCGGGACGCGGGTGTGTTTCACGGGCACCCTGGTTGATCACGAGCGGGAGTGGCAACGCGGGGAACTGGTGGATTTAGCTGCGGACTGCGGCTTAAAACCGGTGCGAAAGGTCACGAAAACCCGCTGCGATGTGCTGTTTTGTGCCGATCTTGCTTCCCAGTCGGGAAAGATGCGCCAAGCGCGCAGCTGGCAGATCCCGATCTATCCAATCAGCGAGTTTGTGCACTGGGCCACGCACCGCGCTGGTTCTTCGGTACACTTCCTGCCGAGACCACCCGAGTCTGGCGCCGGACCGTCAGCTGATGAAAATCCGCATCTGATCGGGCAGGTTGAGCGTACGCTACACGATGACCGCGTTCCGCAGTCCGCCGATATCCTCGCGCCCGATCAGTCGCCTATTCATCTGGTTCCCCAGGTGATTGACGCGCCCTATGCGGGCCGACCCGGCATTACCGATGTGCTCGTGGCTGGAGCGCGCATTTGTTTTACCGGCCGCGCAGTGTTTCACCGGCGCATCTGGCCGCTCGCCGAGTTGCGCGATATTGCGCGTATCTACGATTTAGCGCCGCTGCGCCAAGTGGTGAAGGTTGGCTGTGACGCGCTCGTTACTGCCGATCCGCTCGCCAATACGCACGCCTGTCAGCTGGCGCGGCAATACGATATCCCAATCTTCTCCACGGCGGAGTTTCTCATCTGGGCTGGATGGTCGAGCGAAGAACCAACCTAGGCGCTCCGGCAAGTTCCCAATACGCCCTTCGCACATGCGACATGTGCCACCCACGGGTGGAACATCTCGATCCACGCGGTGACAATGACTGCGGCAATAATCAAGAGCACCAGCCCGATGACAGTGTTCGCGCTGTCGCGGGCACATCCAAGGCCAGCAAGGCGACAAATCGCCGGTGGTGGAAACCGTTTTGCTCACTTGCGCTCACCAAGCCGACTGCTGGTGGCGTCACTTTCACCTAAAAAAGCGTTGGTGACGCGCTGTCCACATCGGCGCTGACGAGCGTGTCAACTGCCGCCAACGAGGGCTGGTGGCCGGGATAGCCCGGCCCGGTTTCGACCTCGCTGCCGTTTTGGATTGCCGTTGCGGCAGCATTTGCGCGCCGATCGGCCGCTTCATTCAGGGCATGTCCCGCATGTCCGCGCACCCAGGTGAACTGCAGCTCACGGCCGGCCATCGCCGTATCAAGGGCCCGCATCAGTTCGGCGTTCGCCACCGGTTTTTTATTTGCGCGTTTCCACCCGCGTCGCTTCCACCCCGGCAACCATTCGGTCAGCGAGCGGATCACGTACTGCGAGTCGCACAAAATGTGCAGCCGCTCATCGGTATGCGCGGTGGCGTGCAGCAGTTGCAAGACGGCCAGTAGCTCACCGACATTATTGGTGGCACGTGCCAGTCCGCCAGCCTGCCAGGTCTCGTCGTTGATTACCCATGCCCATCCAGCTGGGCCCGGGTTGCCAAGACACGACCCGTCACATGCGGCAGTGATCGTCATCGGCTCGTCCTACCGTTTAATTGCCGCATCAAGGACCGCATCGACAGTGCGTTCGACCACGGCGAGGGTATCGAGAAAATCTTCGTGACCGCCATACCACGGGTCGGGCACATCCAGGTCCTCAGCGGCGGTGGTTTCCGGGTCGAATTCACGCCACATATACACGTTGTCGCTGCCCTGTCCATCGAGTTCAGCACGGCGGCGCAACGCGCGGAGATGTCGATCGGTCATCGCTAAGACGAGTGAATAGGAAGCGATTTCTCCTTCGTGGACCTGTCGGGCGCTATGGGCGGGGATTGGATAACCCGCCTCGCGCAGCACGCGTTTGGCACGCGGGTCGATATCATTGCCGGCCTCCTCATCGGAGATTCCCGCAGAGTCAACCACAATGTCCAATCCGCGTTCAGCTGCGCGTGCCCGCAAGATCACATCGGCCATTGCCGAGCGGCAAATATTTCCCGTACAGACAACTAAAATTGATGCGCTCATGGTGCAAGTGTCTCAAAATTTATTTCTCCAGGTTTTCCCCCGCTCAGTGCGTGTTGGCTTCAGTGTCACTTTCGGTGATCATCGGGCCGGCAAACTGCGCCTGATACAACTTCCAATAGGCACCGCGTTTGGCCAGTAGCTGATCGTGGTTGCCCTGTTCAACGATCCGCCCCGCATCCATCACCACGATCTGATCAGCATCGCGGATCGTTGATAGCCGGTGGGCAATCACGAAGGACGTGCGGTTTTGGCGTAAATCTGCCATCGCCTGTTGGATGAGCACTTCGGTGCGGGTATCAACCGAACTGGTGGCCTCATCCAAGATGAGGATCCGCGGGTTGGCGAGGAAGGCCCGTGCAATCGTGATGAGCTGACGTTCCCCGGCAGAGACACTCTCCCCCTCTTCGGCGCACACCGTGTCATACCCCTGGGGCAGGTGGCTGACGAACCGGTCCACGTAAGCGGCCTTCGCGGCAGCGCGCACCTCTGCGTCACTCGCATCGGGACGTCCGTAGCGGATATTGTCCGCAATAGTGCCGGCAAACAGCCAGGTGTCCTGCAGCACCATCCCGGTGCGGGAGCGTAAATCGTGGCGGGTGAGTTCGCGGATATCAACCGCATCGGACCCATCGGGGGCACATCCCAGGGTGATCACGCCGTCATCGATCTCATAAAACCGCATGATCAGGTTTACCAGCGTGGTTTTACCCGCGCCGGTTGCGCCCACGATCGCGGTGGTCGAGCCGGGTGTTGCGATCAGGTTGAGATGTTCGATTAGCGGCGTATCGGCCTGGTAGCGGAAGGACACGTCACGAAATTCGATCCGGCCCGCCTCGGCTGGCAGCTGGGTGGGCGCAGCGTGATCGGGGGTTTGTTCTTCTTCATCTAACAGCTCAAAGACCCGTTCGGCACTCGCAACTCCCGATTGCAGCAGGTTTGCCATCGAACCGAGTTGACCGAGCGGCTGAGTGAACTGGCGGGAGTATTGGATGAAGGCCTGCACTGAGCCAATCGAGAGCTGACCCGATGCCACCTGCAGCCCACCGACGACAGCGATCGCGACATAGACGAGGTTACCGATAAAGGTCATCGCCGGCATGATCACTCCGGAAATGAACTGGGCCGCAAAGCTGGCGTGGTACACCCGCGCATTTTCGCTCGCAAAATCCTCTTTCACTCGTGCTTGATGGCCATAAACCTTCACGAGGGCGTGGCCGCTGTAGGTTTCTTCAATCCGGGAGTTCAACACGCCCGTTTCTTTCCACTGCGCTACGAATTGGGGTTGCGAGCGCTTGGCCACCACTGTGGTGACGAGCACCGTCAGGGGGATCGTTACGAATGCGACGAGGGATAGCAGCGGTGAGATACTCACCATCATCGCCAGTACGCCAATCACGGTCAGCAGTGAGGTGATTACCTGCGAGAGGGTTTGTTGTAACGTCTGGCCGATATTGTCAACGTCATTGGTCACGCGGGAAAGGAGTTCACCGCGCTGCACCGAATCGGTATAGCGCAGCGGCAGGCGCGCAAGTTTATCTTCCACCTGCATGCGCAACCGGTGCATGGCACCTTGGACCACCACGTTCAGGAGCCGTGATTGCACGAGCGCGAACAGCGATGCAACCACATAGACCGCCAAGACGATCGCCAGCAGGGTGGCAAGGCGATGAAAATCGATGCCACTGCCGGGAATGAAATCCATCCGTTCGAGCATTTGCGCCCGATCGGTTTGCCCAGCAGCATTGAGTTGATCAACCAGCTGTGCTTTACTCACGGTGGCGGGAACCTGCCGGGAAATGAACCCGGCGAAGACCACGTTGGTTGCTTCCCCAAGGATTTTTGGCCCCGCGACGGTTAACCCGACGCTGATCACCCCGAGCAGCACCACCACGGAAATACGCAGCGCATCGTCTTTCAGGGTGCCGAGCAATCGGCGTGCGGAGGGGAGAAAATTTTGCGCTTTTTCTCCCGGCATGCCGCGGCGCCGGCGGCCGCGTTGACCGCCGAGTGCGGGCCCGGCGTTTTCTGACTTCGTCTTACTCATGCTCCCACCTGCGCATGTTGTTGTGAGGCGAGAATTTCGCGATATGTCGCGCACTGCGCCACCAATTGGTCATGACTGCCGCATCCGACAATCGTGCCGCCATCGAGTACCACAATTTGTTCCGCATCGCGGATCGAGCTGATGCGCTGCGCGACAATCAGTCGACTCGCGTTCGGGTGGTGCGCGCGTAAGGCGGCTTGCAGCGCCGCGTCGGTTGCCATGTCGAGGGCGGAAAAGGCGTCATCAAAAATGTACAGGCTCGGGTTTTTCACCAGTGCACGCGCAATGGCAAGCCGTTGGCGTTGCCCACCCGAAACGTTTGTTCCGCCCTGGTTAATACCAGCATCAAGCTGGCCGGGCAGCGCGGCAACAAAGTCGGCTGCCTGCGCAACCTCGAGTGCCTGCCACAGTTCTGCATCACTCGCATCGAGATTGCCATAGCGCAAATTTGTCGCAATCGTGCCTGAAAAGAGGAAGGCGCGTTGGGGTACGAGCCCAATGTGGTCCCACAGGGTGTCTGGGTCCAGCTGACGAATATCACGCCCCGCGAAGGTGATCTGTCCTCCAGTGGCATCAAATAGCCGCGCAACCAACCCGACAAGCGTGGTTTTGCCCGCACCGGTCGCTCCAATAATCGCGGTGGTCTTGCCGGGGGTGATGGTAAAGGAGATGTCATGCAGCACCGGGTGGGCAGCGCCGGGATAGGCAAATTCCACCTGGTGAAAACACACCTCGCCGCGGTCACTTAGCTGCGTGATCGCCCGTGTGGGCGCACTGACGGTTGGCTCGGTTTTCAGGACATCGCGGATCCGCGCGGCGCACACGGCCGCGCGCGGGATCATCACGAACATGAAGGAGGCGAGCATCACGCCAATGAGGATTTGCAACAGGTATTGCAAAAAGGCGAACAGCGTGCCGATCTGGGTGGCGCCAGTATCGATCAGGCGGCCACCAAACCAGATCACCGCAACTGACGACACGTTCATCACCAGCATGATCGCCGGGAACATGAACGCCATAATGTTGCCTGCCCGCACCCCCACGTCGGCAACCTCACTGCTGGCGCGGTAAAAGCGCGCATATTCGTTTTCTTCGCGCACAAAGGCACGGATCACCCGCAGGCCCGCGAGCTGTTCGCGCATGATTTGGTTGAGTCGATCAATACGGCGTTGCATCACTTTGTAGGCGGGCACCATTTTGATCACGATCGCGCTCACGCACACGAGCATCACCGGGATCGTCACGAGCAGCAGCCAGGACAGCTGTGCATCTTGGCGCAGCGCCATCACCACCCCGCCGATGGCGAGCATTGGGGCGGATACCATCAAGGTGGAGGATGCTTGCACCAGCATTTGCACCTGCTGCACGTCATTGGTGTTGCGTGTAATCAGGGATGCGGCACCAAATTCGCTCACTTCTTGCTGGGAGAAGTCCACGACGTGGTGAAAGAGTGCAGCGCGCAGATCACGTCCGATCCCCATCGCGAGCCTCGCGCCGAAGTAGGCGGCCGTGATCGCGCAGCTTACCTGGATGAGGGTGACCGCCAACATCACGCCGCCCATTTTCCAAATGTAAGGGATGTCGCCGACCACGACGCCCTGGTCGATAATGTCGGCATTCAAAGTGGGCAGCAGCAGCGAGGCGAAGGACTGCGCGAGTTGGAAGATAATCACGCCGACAACCAGCGCCGAGGCCTCACGGATGTAGGGTCGCAGCAGTTGGTGCAAAACTTTCACTGTGACCCTCCCGCCAGTGCTTGGGGTTGTTTTCCAATAAATCCGTGGAGCGCAAAATTGACCAGTTCGTCATCACTGAGCGCCCCCTCACCGTGGTGGTGCGGGGCTGAGGCAGCCACCGCGAGCATGCGGATCAGCAACGCCACCCGTTCGGGCGGCAAATTGAGCTGATCGCCATCGCCGGCAAATACCTGTGCGATCGCATCGGTGACGGCCGTGCTGTACTGCCGACGCACCAGTGTGCACGCATCGTCATGATCGAGTAAGGACAGCATGGTAAAAGCTCCCTGTGCGCTGTGGCGCGCCTGGGTGATGACCTCTCGCAGCCGGTTTTCCAAGGTGAGGTGCCCATCGAAATCAATCGCCGCAAGCTGGTTGCGTGCCTGGTTGTAATACGTCTCAACCACGGCATGTAACAGCGTGCGCTTATCACCGAACGCTCGGAAAATTGTCCCTTCGGCAATGCCCAATTCATCGGCAAGCTGTCTGGTCGACAGCGTGTTGCCATAGCGTAAGAACAGCGGAATAGCGGACGTTGCAATCATCTTCCGGCGGTCGTCGCCAGACATCGGTCGAGCGCGCGAGCCGCCATCTTGGGGTTGGCCAAACACGGAGTCAAGAATAATGAGTGAGCACTCACTCCGCCACTCAGGTCGACCTTTCCTCCCCCCTTGTCACCGCCACAGTGCTCACCACTGGTGACGTGCCGCAGCCCGCAGGGGTGTACGTGAGGCATCAGCCCAATCGGTTACGCCCTTAACTGCGCATATCCCGCACCGTGAGAATCTGTTCGGCTCTGCCAAAGGGGCCATCAAGATCGTGCAGCACCGTTGAGGTCACTCCGATACCGTCGGCGCCGACCGATTGGCGCACATCAAAGCCGATCCACTCTCCTTGCGGCAACCGGTAGAGATGGACGGTGAAATCCACATTGGGAAACATCCACTGGTCTTTATCACCGCGCGGCATCACCCCGTTGGTGGTATCGGCCATGGACAGAGCTTTAGCCAGGCTACTGGGTTTTTCCCCGGCGAGGACATCAACGTCGGTGGTCATCCATACAACACCGCATCCTGGACGGGCACCGGGCGCGCGCCGATAGGTGGTCGCTCGCATATATCCGCCCGGCCATTTCCGCATTTCCGGATAGGGTTCACACTGATCGGGCGGAGGAATAGGTGGGTCTTCAATTCCGGCTATTGGTGTCGCATCGGAGGTCATCAGCCGCCAGGCCCGCACCGACAATACTGCCTGCTCGCCGTGAATCATCGTGGCGCGCAACAGTTCAATCGTGCGTCCCGCACGCAGTGTTTCCACCGTAATTCGGAAACGACCGGCATGAATTTTTCCGAGAATCTCAAAGCACAGCCGCGCAAAACGTTTTGGAGCCCCTGCCGGCTGGTCCGCATCGCTCGCAGCGCTATAGCGTTCCAGTTCACGGGTGAGCAAACCGCAGGCAGCGGCCATGTGCTGGGCAGTAATATCCCACGCACCTTCCGCCAGTGCCGTCGACTCGAAGTAGCCGTTTCCTAAACTGCGATAGTAACTTTGTCGGCCCATGGCCCGATCATCACCACCGGGTGATATCGCTGCAAGACCTTGTGCCACCAGCTAGTTACATCAAAGTGGAGATCATTTGCGTTCACGGCTAAGCGCGTCGATGGCCAGGACCACATTCGCCGCCGACCATGCAAGCGGCGCCACCGCTGCGGGCTGTCCACCGGGTCCAACCTTTTCCGGGATTGCCCCCACCGCGGTGCTATGAGCGGCAATCCACTGCAATATGTCGATCGCACGTTGGCGCTCGCCCTGCGACTCGGCGCTATGACTGCCAGCCCATTCGGCAGCTACCCAGGCGTGCAACGTGGTTTCGGGGGTCCACGAGATCCCGTCATCTTTCCACCCGGCCCCCGGTGCATATCCGCCTGAAGCCGGCACATATTGACGCGCCAAAGATTCGCGCCAGGCTTTTCGCGCACCGGGCAGAGCACGGTCTTGGAAGGGCGGCAAAAGGAATGCAATGGCCGCATCGGGGGCGGTGCCATGGCCGTAGCGACCGTAGGAGGGGCCGAAATATTCGATGATCTGCTCACGCAGGCGCGCACTACGCTTGGCGGCAGCAGCGATCAGCTCACTTTCGTTTTCTACAAGCACACCAAGCTCTCGACCAAGTTGCGCAATTGCCGACAGTCCCGCCAGGGTTAAGGCAGCGGTAGCGAGCGTGAGCTCAGTTTCCTGACGTTCCCAATAGTCCGATGATGGCGGAGGTAACCCCGCGGCGGTAGCGGCCAATAGCTGCTCACCAGCAGCGACGATTGAGGGGCCAAATTCCTCCCACAGTTGCGCGTGCCAGACACTGTGTCCATCGGCTGCCAGCGCCTGCAGCAGTTGGGTAAAACCCCAGGCGTACCAACCGATGGCTTCAAACTGGTCGGGCCGCGAATCGGGGGGATGTCCATCCGGAGCGATCCGAGGCGCGAACGAACCATCGGGACGCTGGGCGTCACGCAGGGAACGGTAGAGCGCAACGGCACGCTGGCTATCACCGCCGCGGGCAAATGCCACCGCGACACTCACGCCATCACGCGGCCACTGGTAGCGCCATGCAGGCGCCCATCCAGCCAGTGCGAAGCGGGTGGTTGGCCGCTGGTTAACGAGCGGGGTGAGGGTGCGTAAATCACGCTACGCAGCTTGGCGCAGCTGCGCTAAGGAGCTGGTGGCATCCAAGGCAATCGCCTGCCAGGTGTCCTGACATGGGGAGTGTGCGGCGAAACGGTCATCATATTGAACTGGGATTTCAGTAATCAGCTCCCGCAGCGGCCGCTTACCCGATCCCTCCAAGGAATGCGCAGCGGTGCGCGCGGGGCACACACCTGCCTGAAAGAGCGGTTGACTAGACGGATAGATCCGGGCACTGCCCGCAAGTGTGAGCACGGCGGTAACCACGGCAACGGCCGTGAGCGCCGAGGAATCTCGGTGCCTCACGGCCGTTCCTTTAGGGATGCGACAACGGATTAGAAATCCCAGTCTTCGTCTTCGGTATCTTCGGCTTTCCCCATCACGTAGGAGGAACCCGATCCGGAGAAGAAGTCGTGGTTTTCATCAGCGTTCGGTGACAGCGCCGCCAAAATCGCTGGGTTCACCGCAACGGCTTCCTTCGGGAAGAGTGCTTCGTACCCGAGGTTCATCAGCGCTTTATTGGCGTTGTAGCGCAAGAACATCTTCACATCTTCAGTCAGCCCGAGTGGATCGTAGAGATCCTCGGTGTACTGTTCTTCGTTGTCGTATAGATCGTTGAGCAGGTCGAAGGTGTAGTCCTTGAGCTCCTGCTGGCGTTCCTTGCTTTCTGTTTCCATATTGCGCTGGTACTTGTAGCCAATGTAGTACCCGTGCACGGCCTCATCGCGAATAATGAGGCGGATCAGGTCGGCGGTGTTGGTGAGTTTGGCGTGGGCCGACCAGTACATCGGAGCATAAAACCCGGAATAGAACAGGAAGGACTCGAGCATCACCGAGGCGACTTTGCGTTTTTGGGGATCATCACCGCGGTAGTAGCTGAGAATAATTTCCGCTTTTTTCTGCAGGTTGTCGTTTTCTTCGCTCCAGCGGAACGCCTCGTCAATTTCGTCGGTGGAGATCAGCGTGGAGAAGATCGATGAGTATGATTTCGCGTGCACCGACTCCATGAAGGCGATATTGGTGTACACGGCCTCTTCATGCGGGGTGAGCGCATCGGGAATCAGGGAGACTGCACCGACGGTTCCCTGGACCGTGTCGAGTAGAGTCAGCCCGGTAAATACGCGCGTCGTCATCGTTTTTTCATCGTCATTCAGGGTCGCCCAGGACTGAATGTCATTGGACAGCGGCACTTTTTCTGGCAACCAAAAGTTCCCGGTGAGTCGATCCCACACCTCGAGATCCTTCTCATCTTCCAACCGATTCCAGTTAATCGCCTGAACAGTCTCGACGAGTTTCAGTTTTTCTGACATCAACTTCCTCTTCACACTGCGACGCTCCGAGAATGCGGAGCAGTCATGGTTGTTCCCATCGTGGCACATTTTGGTTCACACGTGCCGGAAATTTCCGAGCTTGATCAACCGGTCTAACACTTTTCCAGCCGAAGCTCGCAGTCCGTCGTGTTGATACGCGTCTGTCTGCCACACCTTCGCGCCCATCAGTTCGGCCGTTTGCAGGGAATATGTGGTGGGGACAAACATATCGTTGGTATACACCGCCGCGACAACGGGGACCTGGTTGGTCGCTAACACCTGCAAATCGTACAGGGGCGGAAAATCGATGTCATGGGCAAGAGCGTGGGCTTCGGCCCGCAGCGGAATCAGTGCGGGGTCTTCTTCAAATTGCCACGGATAAATATGTTCTCCGGTCAGGTAGTGGCCCTGGGCACCGAATTCTGGGAACTCCGCGCGCACCCGCTCGGCGGCCCACGCGGTGGGGATACCGGCAAGTCCAGCACTCCTGCCGGCATAGATCGTCTCGTGCATCAGCGCATAGAGCGGCCGGTCAGCGAAACTGAGTTGGGCGCCGATTCGGGTCAGGAAGGACTGCGAAAGTCGCCTGTGTCCGCGCACGGTACAAAACGGGGATTCGAGGAGGAAATGCAGGGCATCGTAGCCGGTATCGGTACCTAAATTAATTCCGATTGTCCGAAATCGCCTGGAGGAGAGCACCTCTCCGGTGGGCAGACGCTCCTGGTGGGTATCAAGGTGGCGGATAATGTCACGCACGGTTTGTTCGTCCGGAAATTGCGCAAAATACTCACGATTGCGCTCGATTGTTTGGCGGTAGGTTGCCCGATAGTTATCTTCTAACGCCACCTCCAGTCCCGGCAGTCCACCGGTGATGTAGGCGCCGGCGACCCCTTCAGGATGGGTTGACAGGTAGGTGGTGATACAAAATCCGCCATATGACTGTCCCAGGATGTACCACGGCGGGGCATTCAGCGCGGCGCGGAGGGTCTCACAGTCACCAACGATGGCATCGGCGCGAAAATCTTTCAGATATGCAACGCGCTCGGCACTACTTCCGAAATTCTCCAGTGTCGCCGCATCGATCCGAGTGGAGCGACCGGTGCCGCGCTGGTCGAGGAGCACGACGCGATAGTCCTGCAGGGCCCGTCCGATCCACCCGGTTGTCGGGTTTCCCTGCCTGGGTGCGGGTGAACCGGGCCCGCCCTGTAAGAAGAGGAGGTAGGGTTTGGACTGATCATCGCCAATGATGCGGGCAAAGAGTTTAATCGTTGCCCCATCGCTCGGGCGCGAATAATTGTGCGGTACGTCAAGGGTAATTTCTTGGACACTGTGTCCATAAACACGGTAGCTCGTCACATCCATGCTGCTAATCTACGTTGCTGCCCAATTACGGGGAAAATTACGTGTCGCGATTAACCGCTACCGCCATTGTTGAGTGATGTTGGAGTATCTCTCCCCGGAAACTACCGGCGCGCTATCGCACCCTAGGGTTGAGTTCCCTATGATGACCAATATGGATATCCCCAACGAACTCCTGCAGCCCTACAACGACCAGATCACCCTTGAATTGACTGCCGAGACGGTCTACCGTCAACTGGCCATTGAACTTGATGTGTTGGATCTTCCCGGGATGGCATCGTGGATGCGCATCCAAGCTGATGAAGAAGTCACCCACGCAAACCGATTTATTAACCATGTCCTCGATCGTGACGGTCACCCAAAAATCGGCACGGTGAAAGTTGAGGGGATTGAGGTGAACTCGCCGGTGGATGCCTTCAAATTAGCGCTCGCACACGAACAGAAAGTCTCCGCATCAATTCGCGCACTCTACCGCGTGGCCCGCGACCTTGACGATATTGACTCAATGCCCCTGTTGCACGCATTCTTAGAAGAACAGATCGAAGAAGAATCCAGCGTGTCTGAGATTATCGGTCGCATTGAAATGATTAAGGATGA
>JAUNVN010000125.1 GCA_030537655.1 Bowdeniella nasicola
TACGAACTCGATCCAGCACTTGCTGAATTTTATGATTACCAGCCCCGCCACGGCTATTGGGCCCTTGGCACCGGAGGGCTGGTCGGGGTGGGACTGGGAGCGAGTCGCGAAAAGTGGGCGTACCTACCAGAAGCGCATAATGACTATATTTTCGCGATTATTGGTGAAGAACTTGGTCTGCTCGGAACGCTGGCAATCCTTGGACTGTACGCTTTGCTCGCATGGGCGATTTTCCGGCTCCGCACCCAGCTCACTGACCGTTACCAACAGCTGGTCGTCACGGGGTTGGGCGTGTGGATTATCGGCCAGGCTCTGGTGAACATTTACGTGGTCCTCGGCATGATGGCAGTCGTTGGGGTGCCACTCCCACTGATCTCTGCGGGCGGATCATCACTGGTTGCTACCTGCTGTGCGATTGGTATATTGCTTTCCTGTGCCCGCAGCGAGCCAGGCGCACAAAGCGCCACGTTGCAATCACCTGCCGCCGTGCGCCGCTCCCACACCGTGATCACTCGGCGCGGAAAGGATGCATAATGACCACCGTGCTGTTCGCCGGAGGGGGGAGTGCCGGCCATGTTAACCCGCTGTTGGCAACCGCACACACCTATCTGCAACGCCACCCAGATGACGAAGTGATCTGTCTGGGGGTGGCCTCCGGCTTAGAAACACAGCTCGTGCCGGCAGCCGGCTTCGAATTGGTGACCATCCCGAAAGTGCCACTGCCCCGACGTCCCAACTGGGCGGCAGTTCAGTTCCCCCGTAAATTCGCCGCTGCCATCAGCCAGGTGCGAGAGCTGATCCGCACCCGCAATATTGACCTCGTGGTTGGTTTTGGCGGATACGTCTCTACCCCCGCCTACCTCGCGGCCCTGCGCGAACACATCCCCGTTGCAATCCACGAACAAAACGCTCGTCCGGGATATGCGAACCGACTGGGTGCGCGCCGCGCCGAACTCGTGGCACTGACATTTGCCTCCACACCGCTGCAAGCCAAACGGGGACGCACGGTTGTTACCGGATTGCCACTGGCCGGCCCGATCCTCGATCTTGCCTGCCGGCGGCGGGCTGGCGATCAGGCGTGGGCACGCACCCAAGCGGCAACAGCCCTCGGATTGAATCCGACACTCACCACGATCGTTATCACCGGTGGTTCTCTTGGCGCCCAATCACTGAACCGCACCCTGGTGGAACTTGCCGATGATTTCCAGGCGCATAATGCCCAGGTCTTACACCTGACCGGTCAGGGCAAAGACGCGCAGGTACGTGCTGAGCTGGAACGCCGTGGCACCTATCCGCACTATCATGTGCGCGATTATCTGCCGGATATGCATCTTGCTTATGCTGCGGCCGATATGGTGGTTTGTCGCGCCGGTGCGGGCACGGTTGCCGAACTGAGTGCCGTGGGTCTGCCGGCACTGTATGTGCCCCTACCGATTGGCAATGGTGAACAAGCAAAAAATGCTGCTGACGTCATCGCTGCCAAGGGGGGTAAACTACTGGATGATGATCAGCTGACTGCAGCGCGTGTGCGCCATGCCCTCACCGAGTGGATCACCGATGCGGAGATCCGCGAAACCACCGCACAGCGAGCCGCCAGTGTTGGCAGTGTTCAGGGTGCGCGCACCCTGGTGGACGAATTGGAGAAGATCAGGCCATGAGTGCCTACCATTTCATCGGTATCGGCGGGGCGGGAATGAGCGTGATTGCGGAATTACTTCACGCTCGCGGCGCCTATATCACCGGCAGCGATATGCATGAATCGCCAACATTGGATCGACTACGCAACCTTGGGTTAACCATTTATGTCGGTCACCGTGGCGACCAGGTTCCCGAAAATGCCACCGTGGTGTATTCCACTGCGGTGCCCAGCACAAATCCCGAGCTGGTCATCGCCAAACGCCGCGACCAGGAAGTGATCCATCGCTCTTTAGCCCTGGCTCTAGCCGCCAGTGGGATGGACTTTGTTGCCGTTGCCGGTGCGCACGGCAAAACCACCACATCGGCGATGCTCGCCGCGGCGCTGGTGGAAGCCGGCTCCAACCCGTCCTACGCCATTGGCGGCAATGTTTTGGGTCTGGGAACCGGGGCGCGTTTAGGTAGCGGCGATGTCTTCATTGCCGAAGCCGACGAATCCGATGGGTCCTTCCGCAACTACACCCCGCGGGTAGCGATCGTGACAAATGTGGAAAGTGACCACCTCGACTTTTATGGCACCGAAGCGGCCTTTGCTGCCGCATTCATGGATTTCGCGCGAACGATCGTGCCTGACGGCCTTTTGATCTGCTGTGCTGACGACAGCGGGGCCGCTCATCTTGCCACTCAGGCAGCTGCCAGCGGTATCCGCACGTTGACCTACGGTACTGATCCGCGTGCCGACGCTGTGCTTGATGGCGACAATCTCCACTTTGGAAAACTCAATGTCCGCTTGAGTTTGCAGGTTGCTGGCGCGCATAATCGCCTGAATGCTGCCGCCGCTTTCCTTGCCGGAACTGAACTGGGGATCCCCGCGACACTGATGGCGCGCAGTCTCGGCGCCTACCAGGGGGCAGGACGGCGATTCCAACCGCGCGGCACCGCCGATCGCGTCCGCGTGATTGACGACTATGCCCACCATCCCACCGAGGTGGCAGCCACCCTTGCCACCGCCCGTACACAGGTGGGAAGCGGCCGGGTGATCGTGTTATTCCAACCGCACTTGTTTTCACGTACCCGTAATTTTGCTGACCGGTTTGCACATGCGCTCTCAGCGGCCGATGACGTGGTGGTCTGCGATATCTTTCCTGCCCGCGAAGCACCCATCGCAGGGGTTTCTAGCCGCCTGATTACCGATCAGCTTCCCGGTGCTCACTATGTTGGCGATCTGGAGAAGGCGGCAGCACGTACCGCCCACCTTGCCCGCCCGGGTGACCTCGTGATCACGATGGGAGCCGGATCAGTTACCACTGCGGCGCCGATGATTCTCACGGCATTGAAGGAACGCGAGTGAAACCGCCTCCGAAGCCCCGCCCGCAGCGACGCCGACCACGGGTGGAAGGTTTCGCCCATGACCAGCCCGCGCGCGAGGTTGCTTCCGGCAGCGACGATCAGGAGGAACACTCCCGTCTAGCACCGCTGGTGTGGATGCGTCCGCAACGCCGCGATGATGGCGATACCGTCTTACAGCTGGAAGATAAACGAGCCGCGATAGCTCAGGCGGGCCGCTATCGGCGCCGACACCAACTCATCTATTCAGCTATTGCCCTGGCAGTGACTTTAGCGGTGCTGTGGGTGGTGTTCTTCTCACCCCTGTTTGCCCTGAAGACCGTGAAGATTCATCAACAAGGGGACCAGGTCTCCGCCGATTCAGTACACGCGGTGTTGGAGGACTATCAGGGCATTCCTCTGCCACGCTTACCAATTGAAGATATGACCCAGGCGGTTGCGGCGCTGACCATCGTTGAATCGGTCAGTGTTCGGCGTTCGTGGCCCCACGAGGTAATCGTCACGGTTAAGGGGCGCACCGCCATTGCCGCTCAAAAACAACCCGACGACTCCTTCGCCCTGATTGACGCCTATGGCGTGATACTCGGTTCACGTAGTGAGCAACCAACCGATATACCGCTGTTGAGTGTGCGTGGCGACGAGGCGTTAACAACAGCCCTAATTGACGATGCGCTCAGCTGTTTACAAGCCCTGCCCGGTGACGTCCGTGCGCGGGTGACAGTTGCCGATATTGATGCTGATGGGCTCACCACCTTGCAACTCGATAACGGTGCCGTGGTGGTGTGGGGATCAACCAATGACACCGAACTGAAAGCCAATGTCTTGCAGGTGTTGTTGCAAGAAGACGCGAAAGTTTATGACGTCTCCTCCCCGCGCGCGCCCGTAACAAAATAAATGGGGGAGTAATTTTCCGCTTTCGCGTGTCGGTCATTGTTGCGCCGATACTTCCCGCGTAAGTTTCATGCGCCTGAAGAACGAGAAAGTCTCACCTTCAACTTGAACTTGAAGGTTTTGTGAGAGGAAAAGGGGAGCGGCGGTGTCTGATTCAGAAAACTATTTGGCCGTCATTAAGGTCGTTGGTGTCGGCGGGGGTGGCGTCAATGCCGTCAACCGGATGATCGACGAGGGCCTGGAAGGCGTTGAGTTCATCGCCATCAACACTGATGCGCAAGCCCTGGTGCTCTCTGGAGCGCACTCCAAACACGATATTGGTCGTGAACTAACCAAGGGACTGGGGGCTGGCGCAGATCCGGAAGTCGGGCGGCAAGCGGCGGAGGATTCCATTGATGAGCTGCAAGATACGCTGCGCGGTGCCGACATGGTCTTCGTTACCGCTGGTGAAGGTGGTGGCACCGGGACCGGGGCAGCACCCGTGGTTGCGCGGATCGCTCGCGAACAGGGGGCGCTAACCATCGGCGTGGTCACCCGTCCGTTCTCCTTCGAAGGTCGTCAGCGCTCACGTCAGGCGGAAGCGGGGATTGAAACCCTCCGCAAAGAAGTCGACACGCTGATTGTCATTCCTAATGACCGTCTGTTACAGATCTCCGATCGCAACGTCTCAATGCTTGACGCCTTCCGCGCTGCCGATCAGGTGCTGCATTCAGGTGTGCAGGGCATTACCGATTTGATCACCATTCCCGGGCTGATCAACCTGGACTTCGCGGATGTGAAATCCGTGATGAAAGACGCCGGCTCCGCGTTGATGGGCATTGGCGCCGCTTCAGGTGAAGACCGCGCAGTCCAAGCAGCGGAAATGGCGATCTCCTCACCGCTGCTGGAAGCCTCCATTGACGGTGCCCATGGCGTGCTGATCTCGGTGCAGGGCGGCTCCAACCTCGGTCTGTTTGAAATTCAC
>JAUNVN010000126.1 GCA_030537655.1 Bowdeniella nasicola
TTCATAGGGGTTATCGCCGGTGATCCGCTCATACATATCGAATAGGTTGCCGTACTTGGCTGATACCTGATCTTTACCCAGGCGACCAATCGCTTCGGCGAAATCGAGGTAGACACCAAGGCCGGTCGGACCAACACCGCGGCCCTCATCGCACACATTCTTGGCGGCACGTGAGGCAATATCACGCGGCACGAGGTTACCGAATGCCGGATAGCGCCGCTCGAGGTAGTAGTCACGATCCTCTTCGGGAATCTCGCGCGGATCCTTCTTGCAGTCTTCGGCTTTCTTTGGCACCCAGATCCGACCGTCGTTGCGCAGCGACTCGGACATCAAGGTGAGTTTGGACTGATAGTCACCCGAAACTGGAATACAGGTCGGGTGAATCTGGGTGTAGCACGGATTGCCAAAGTAGGCGCCATTCTTAAATGCGCGCCACGAGGCGGTCGCGTTACATCCCATCGCATTGGTCGACAAGAAGAACACGTTGCCGTATCCACCGGTGGCAAGCACCACCGCATCGGCGGTGTGATGTTCAATCTCTCCGGTGACCATATCGCGCGCAACAATGCCGCGTGCCCGACCATCAACGATGATCAGATCGAGCATTTCGTGACGTGAATGCATCGTCACGGTACCGGCTCCCACCTGGCGTTCAAGGGCCTGGTAGGCACCGATCAGCAACTGCTGACCGGTCTGGCCACGCGCGTAGAACGTGCGGGAAACCTGCACCCCACCGAAGGAACGGTTGTCGAGCAGGCCGCCGTATTCGCGGGCGAAGGGCACGCCCTGGGCGACGCACTGGTCAATAATGTTGGCGCTTACTTCCGCCAGGCGATACACGTTTGATTCACGTGACCGGTAGTCGCCGCCTTTGACGGTGTCATAAAACAGCCGGAAGATTGAGTCGTTGTCATTCCGGTAGTTCTTTGCGGCGTTAATACCCCCCTGTGCGGCAATTGAGTGGGCACGCCGCGGGGAGTCTTGGTAGCAAAATGCGTCAATGTTGTAGCCCATTTCGCCCAGTGAGGCGGCAGCAGCGCCGCCGGCCAGGCCGGTGCCCACAATAATGATGTGCATTTTGCGGCGGTTGGCGGGGTTTACAAGTGCGGCTTCGAACTTGCGCTGACCCCACATCTTGTCAATTGGCACATCGGGTGCCTTGGTATCGGCGATCGGCTCACCCAGCGTGTAGAGGCCGTCAATCACTTCGCTCATCTTCTTCGCTCTCCTATCACAAGCGTCCGCGTCAGCTGATCAAGCCGAAGAGAATAGCTGTGGGCGGCGCCATAAACCCGATGAACACCACGGCGGCAACAATAATCGCTACCGTGTTGATCGCCATCTGGCGGCGCTTCTTATTTGTTCCCAACGTGGCCAGTGCTGACCACACCCCATGACGGATGTGCATTGTCAGTGCGAGCATCGCGATCAGGTAGATCAGCCACACGTACCATTCCTGGAACGAGTAGACGACCCGCGTGTAGGGATCGGCTGCCTTGGCAGCATCGCCAAGCTGAACTGTCATCGTGGTGAATTGGAGGATATGGAAGACGATAAACGCCAACAGGATCACTCCACCCCACCGCATTGTGCGAGACGCGTAGGTCTGTGCCAGGGCGGTACGACCCGCCTGGTACCTCGTCGCGCGCGCCTTGCGTGCCCGGGACCACAGCCGAAAGGCGGCGTCCAGGTGTACGAGCAATGCCACAAATAACGCAATACGTAAAATCCACAATGCCCCACTATGAGGCAGATACGGCTCACCTAATTCGCGCAAATGTTCGGCATAGCCATTAAAAGCCTCGGCACCAGCGAACATCTTGAGATTTCCGTACATATGCATTAGTACGAAAAGCACAAAGATGATACCTGAGATCGCCATCGCGATCTTTGTGGCAACCGAGGTGTCTTTTGCCTTCTTCATCTTCACCGTTGTTGTGACCACATATCAATGATATCGAAATAGCATCATTTGACAGGACAATCGCTAAGTAAACAACAGGTTTCTCCTTCCTCAAATAGAGGCGTTTCTCACATCGTGACGAAAACCAGAAGCTGCGGAATTTAAGCAAAAAACCTGTTACATAATTATTTCGGCGCCGATGGGACCAGGAGGAGCATCGGCCAGGCGCACCCGCATCACCATCGCGTGCACCCCGCGGCCGTAATAGTGGCGGCGCACCCCCAATTCTTCATATCCAAATGTGCGATAAAGGTGACGAGCGGGGGTATTATCGAGCCGCACTTCCAAAAACAATTCGATAACCCGCAATTGTTTAGCAAGCGCATGCATTTTAGAAAGAAGCAATTTCCCGTACCCGCGACTTTGGTATGCCTTACCTATTCCAATCGTGAGTAAATCGGCTTGGGGGGCGATATACATTCCGGCATATCCCACCAGTTCACCCGCGGGGCTAAATAGACCTCGCCAGGCACGGTCCGTGCGTTTTAGGTCAGCACGGTAGAGTGCCTCACTCCAGGCCTGGTCACCAAAAAGTTCGTCTTCCAGTGCCAGGACCGCATCGAGGTGGCACTCGCGCAGGGGAGCAAAGATAACCCTCATGAGCGCCGGTGGATATCAGGTTCCCGTAAATACAGGGGCGTGGTGGGCTGATCGGCACCCCGCTCCGCCCGGCTATGGGCAATCCGCGCAAAGGTGTCCATCGCTAATTCACTATCGGTTGCCTGAGCGTCGATGAGACTGACCGCTCCACAATAGGCTCCGCGCATCTGAACCTCGCTGGGGGCAGCAACTCCTGGTCCGGCAAGGGCGCGCACATCATTTCGACCGGCCGGGGTATACACCCCCCAATACACTTCCCGACGACGGGCATCGGTAATGACCGTCACCTTCGTTGCCTGCGGGTGGGAATCAAAATAGCTGCGCGCATAGGCCTCAAGCACACTCACCCCCGCAACGGGAATGCCGCTTGCAGCCGCATACACCCGCGCTGTCGCGATCCCAACACGCAGGCCGGTAAAGGGGGCCGGACCGGTGGAAACCACGACCAAATCGGGCGGGGTGGGGCACAGTTCGGCGATCATCGGCGCGAGGGTTTCGGCGTGGGCTCGTCGATCACCATGGTGGCGGGTGAAAAGGCGGTCACCATCGAGCAGTGCGACGGTGGTGCCGCTGGAGGTATCGATGCACAGGGTGCGACTCATGTGGCCAGTGTACGCCGCACCTTAGGTGTCCATCGCCTCGAGTACCGCTTGGAGTTGGTGCAGGTCAATGCGCTGGGCCCAACGGTCCCCATGCGTCTGAAATGTGACCCTACGTTCGCCCATATCACTGAGCTCATCGGTCCCATCATCTCGGGTGATGGTCAGGTGCAGGTAGGGAATGTCGAGAGCCTCAATGAGCGCCTCTCCCCATTCGATGACGGTAATTGCCGTGGGGATAAGTGCTTCCAGGTCAATCGTTTCAAAATCCCACATGTCGGTGACACGGTAGGCATCCACGTGGGCGAGTGTCGGCCCGGCAGCGGTGGGGTGCAGCCGCGAGATCGTATAGGTCGGTGAGGTGATCCGGCCACGCGCCCCCAATGCCTGTCCTAGTCCCTGGGTAAGCGTGGTTTTGCCAGCTCCGAGATCACCGGTCAGCACGAGGACATCACCCGCGCGGACGATCGCGCCAAGTCCTGCGCCAAGCTGACGCATCTGCTCAGGGGTGGTGATGGTCAGGGATTTAGCCATCGCTACTCCCCTGGTGTACGCGCGGCACGCGCACTCCTAGGCGGGTGGTGATCTCATAGCCGATCGTGCCCACCCACGTCGCCCACTGCGATACGCTCGGCCCGCCATCGCCCCACACGACAATGCGATCACCCGCCCGCGCGGTTGTCTGCGCCCCGAGATCAATCATGAACTGATCCATACAGATCCGCCCGAGGATTGGACATTGACGGCCACTGGCCTGGTGGGTGACATAGCCGCGATTCGAAGCCGCGCGGTCAATACCGTCGGCATATCCCAGCGGAACGATTCCCACCTGGGTGTCAGTTTTGACCACCGCGCTATGCCCGTAGGAAATCGGCGTACCGGCACCCAGGGATTTCACACTTGTGAGCGTGGCTTCCAGCCGCATGACCGGCTGAAGATTCAAACGGTGCGCATCGGTGTCATCGGGAGCAATCCCATAGAGCGCAATTCCGGGGCGCACGTGGGTGTAATGGGTCTCGCTGTGCCACAGTGTCCCGGCGGACGCGGCCAGGTGGATGTAGGACAATGCGAAATCAAAGTGCTTGGCGATTGCGATGGCCTCATCGAAGCGCATGCGCTGGGCGGTAGTGACCTCGCGGTCACTGTCGGCACATGCCAGGTGGGAATACAGCCCGATAACGTGCAGTTCGCTCTGGTCAGCCACCCGGGTGGCAACGGCGGGGAACTCTGCTAGCGGTATGCCCGCCCGTCCCATTCCGGTCTCAACTTTCAGGTGGATCTGTGCACTGCGTCCCGCGGCGCGAGCCGCTGCGACAACCGCATCGATCTGCCAGGGGGCGGCCACGGCCAGGTGCATATTGGCACGGATCGCGGCGACCAGGTCATCATGCTGGTCGGGGCCGTAGAGCCAACTGAAAATGTGCGGGCCGTGTGCTCGCCGGCGCAGATGCGCCAGGGCCTCATCAACCTGGGCGATCCCAACCAGGGGGGCGCCGGCGGCTTCCAATGTTGCCGCCACGGCGTCAAGGCCGTGGCCGTAGGCGTCGGCTTTCACAATGGGGATCACCTCGGCGGTGGTGGCCGCCTGCAAGGTTCGATAGTTCGCGGCAAGCGCCTGGTGATCAATTAACGCG
>JAUNVN010000127.1 GCA_030537655.1 Bowdeniella nasicola
TTGATCCGGTGGTCGGTGGTTCGCGCCTGCAAGTTGGTGATGAAATTTTTGTCACTACCAAAAACGGTAAGGTCGCCTATTCGGTGATTTCTTCACGCACCTACGACCGTGACGACCTACGCTCTGTTCCTGAACTGTGGAGTGCCCGGCCCGGCCAGTTGGTGTTGGTGACATGTCTGTTTGATACCGAGCAGCGCTCAATCGCGAAAAATGTTGTGATCTATGCGCGGTTATTACCACCAGAATCGTCATAGGGTAGAAAAATCTCGGGTGGCAATATGCCACCCGAGATTTTTCGTATCCGATTAGGACTTGAGAATCTCGCGAGCGAGATTCGCCGTTTCTGTCGGGGTCTTCCCCACTTTCACACCAGCTGCTTCCAGCGCTTCTTTCTTCGCCTGGGCGGTACCGGAGGAACCGGAGACAATCGCACCGGCGTGACCCATGGTTTTCCCTTCCGGCGCGGTAAACCCGGCAACATAGCCGACCACGGGTTTGGTGACGTGTTCGCGAATATATTCCGCGGCGCGTTCTTCCGCATCCCCACCAATTTCACCGATCATCACAATCAGTTCAGTTTCGGGATCCTCTTCAAATGCTTTGAGCGCATCGATGTGGATGGTACCGATCACGGGGTCGCCACCAATGCCGATACAGGTGGTGAAGCCAATGTCACGCAGCTCGTACATCATCTGGTAGGTGAGCGTACCCGACTTGGATACCAACCCAATTTTGCCTGGACCAGTAATATCGGGCGGTGTGATGCCAACATTGGATTGTCCCGGGGAGATAATTCCCGGACAGTTCGGACCAATCAGGCGCACACCTTTGGAGCGTGCATAGGTGAAAAATTCAGTGGAATCAGCAACCGGCACCCCTTCGGTAATAATGACGACGAGGTCCATTGCGGCATCGACTGCTTCAACCACGGCCGCTTTGGTAAAGGCGGGCGGCACGAAGATGACCGACACGTTTGCACCGGTGGCATCTTTGGCTTCCTGCACACTGCCGTAGACCGGGATTTCTACCTCGCCAGCTTGGACCTGCTCAGCCATCGGACCGGCCGGTTGCACATCGAATGTCACTGAGGAGCCCGCTTTGCGGGGGTTGACTCCGGCTACGACTTTCGTACCGGCTCCAAGCATGCGGCGGGTGTGCTTTTGGCCTTCCGAGCCGGTCATGCCCTGCACAATTACCTTGGAGGTCTCATCAAGATACACAGCCATTTGGTTTCCGTCCTTACTTGGCAGCCAGCTGCGCAGCCTTAGCTGCGGCGCCGTCCATTGTTTCTTCCATGGTTACCAGGGGGTGGTTCGCATCGGAGAGAATCTTCCGGCCGAGCTCCACATTGTTGCCATCCAGGCGCACAACCAGTGGCTTTGCTGCTTGATCACCGAGCATCTCCAGTGCTTTGACAATGCCTTCAGCAACCGCGTCGCAGGCGGTGATTCCACCGAAGACATTCACGAAGACGCTTTTCACCTGCGGGTCACCCAAGATCACATCGAGGCCAGCAGCCATGACTTCCGCTGAGGCACCGCCGCCGATATCGAGGAAGTTTGCCGGTTTTACGCCGTGTTCTTCACCGGCGTAAGCCACCACATCCAGAGTGGACATCACCAAGCCTGCACCGTTGCCAATAATGCCGACTTCGCCGTCAAGTTTCACATAGTTTAGGTCCGCAGCTTTTGCTTTGGCCTCCAGCGGATCTTCTGCTGCTTTATCAACCAGTGCTTCGTGCTCGGGATGGCGGAATGCCGCATTGTCATCGAGCGTAACTTTGCCATCAAGCGCAATAATTGCGCCATCACCAGTTTTCACCAGTGGGTTGACTTCCACAAGCGTGGCATCTTCGTTGGCATAGACGCCCCACAGTTTTTCAATCACCGCTGCGACATCATCGCGCATCTCAGCGGGAAATCCGGCCTGATCGACAATTTCACGTGCTTTTTGCGCGTCAATGCCTACGGTCGGATCGACAGGAACTTTGGCGAGAGCTTCGGGGCGCTCAACGGCCAATGTTTCAATTTCGACACCGCCCTGCATTGAGCACATGGCCAAGTACCGGCGTTCAGCTCGGTCCAGCAGTACCGAGAAGTAGTATTCCTCGGCAATATCGGCACCCTCAGCGACCATGACACGATGAACGGTATGGCCTTTGATATCCATTCCCAAGATGGCTTCCGCTGCTCTTTGCGCTTCATCGGGGTTGTGTGCAAGTTTTACCCCGCCGGCCTTACCGCGACCGCCGGTCTTCACCTGGGCTTTCACCACGACGGTGCCGCCCCCCAGTTGTGTGGCTGCCGCCCGTGCGTCTTCAGCTGTGGTGGCAACAATACCTCGCAGTACCGGCACACCATGTTTTTCGAAGAGGTCACGAGCCTGGTACTCGAAGAGATCCACGCTTGCCCTATCCTTCCCTAGATTTGTTGATGTCTTGAAGTAGAGACATCACGTTCCACCCTACCGGCTCACCACGAAGTGAGGACAGGTTTGCGTTCCATTTTGGGGTGGTCGCTACTGCAGCTGTTCTGACAGTTGCGTAAAAGCAGCTTTGATCGTATCGGCATACAGATGTGCCCCCTCGATCCCCGGATGGACTCCATCGGCCTGCAACAGTTCACGGTGCGCGCTGATCGCGTCATGCCAGTTAGCAACTATGACATTGGGATAGTCACTGGCAACACGCGCATAGGTCGCATTCACTTCGTCAATCCATGTGGATTTCCCATAGATATTGACCAGCACGACCTGACGGGTCGGACCGAGCTGATCGAGGATGGAACGCAACATTGCCTCATCATTCAACCCCGCATTCGTTCCGAACGCCAAGATCACCGCTCGCCGTACGGTGCCGGCTGCTAAATCCGCTTCAACCAACGCTTTCCCATCGGGCCATTGCCGGTTTGATTTCGCATTGATCGCAATGTCGGGGAACCGATCACGGATTGCATGGATGGTGGTAATAATGAGCGAGTCACCATAGCAACTAATGTCTTTGCCATCCGGTACGCTCGTGTCGATATTTGCGTCAACAGTTGGTTTCGGAGCTGAGCTGGGTGTCACCGATTCTCCGGTCTCATCTGCTGCTGCGGTGACGTCACTGCTCGGATTTTCCTGCGCGAGCAGAGCTTCCCCCGCTTCGATTTGCAGTTGGGTTTCCGATTTTTGTGGTGCCACCGCAATTGCTACCGGGGTGAGGACCATAAATGCCGCCAGGGTAGCGCCAACGGTGCGATAGCCCCACCCCCCATAGCGAAGGGCGTGCCAGGCGCTGCGACCACAGGCGAGGAATCCTCTTTTCCGAATCGGGGTTTCGAGATATGTGTAGGATATCGCCGCAATCGTCAGGATGGTCACCAGAGCTAGCAGACGTACAGTCCACCATCCACCTGAATCGGGCACCAGCGAGGGCGTCAGCGCGTCGGCGATTAAAATGACAGGCCAATGCCATAGATAGATTCCATAGCTACGTTCCCCAATCCACCGGATAGGACCGGATTCCAGCACGCCTAATGCCGGATTTGTCCCCTGGATGAGGGTGGCAATTAACACGGTGGTAGCCAGACATGCGAGGAAGAGTCCGCCGCGAAATGGCCACAGCGAATCTTCGTTGACCGTCACCATTAAGGTGATCACCAAGGCGAAGGAGGCAACCGATAGCCACGGGCTGTAACGGCGGAATTCGTCAGTATCCAAAATGGAATGCTGCTGCCAAAGGTAGGCGAGTGCAATTCCCAGCATCAATCCGAACAGGTGGGTGTCGGTGCCATAATACGCCCGGGTTGCATCCTCGCCGGCGCTGGTGTTCAGCCCCATCCAAATCGCAGAAACCACCGCGATTGCGAGGACAAGCCCCATCCGTTTGCGCACGTTGGGAAGAATCGCAAGGAGTAAACCAAAGATCAGCGGCCAGATGAGGTAGAACTGTTCTTCTACCGCCAGTGACCAAAAGTTGACAAATAGCTGGGGGCTGGTGCGCGCAAAATATGATGAGCCTGCAAAAATCTCTAACCAGTTATTCGAAAAGGTAAGTGCCCCAAGGGTTTGGCGCCCAATTCCAACCAGCAGCTGGGAGGAGACCAGCAGGGCAACACTCACCGAGGTCACCACACATACGAAGAGGGCTGGAAACAACCGCCGGGCGCGTCTGAGCCAGAACTGAGGCAGATTGATCCGCCCCGATTTCGCCACTTCGCGGATTAGTAACGTGGTGATGAGAAAACCGGAGACGACAAAGAAAACGTCAACACCAATGAATCCACCGGTGAGGGTGGCTGGGCGCAGGTGATAGATCAACACCGCTGTAATAGCCAGTGCGCGCAAGGCATCAAGGCCTGGAATATGGCGTGGTCGACGTAACGCGAGATTTTCACAGTGGCGAGTGACAGCCATAACAAAACCATAGGCTCCAGGCATCACCATCGGATGGAGCCACGCCGCACCCCTCGCGGATTGTCAAGAATTATCGCTAGTTCTCGTCAATCACGCTCAACGGCGCATAGCGTAGTAACAGCCGCTTATAAACCCCGTCGCCAAAGTCGATGGTGGCCGACAGTCGTTTCCCCTGCCCATGGATATCCATCACAGTTCCCAATCCGTAACTGTCATGCAATACTCGCTGACCAATCTGCAAAGATGGGATATCGTCCTTGGCTGCAGATTTGGGGCGGTTACTGCCGCGGCGAACACGCCGCACGTAGGTGACCGGCGAAGTATCGCCACTGCCAATGGCGCGGGCCGTATCACGCGAGTGTCCTTCGCTCCC
>JAUNVN010000128.1 GCA_030537655.1 Bowdeniella nasicola
CGCGATGCCGGACATGCCATTGTGATTGTCTCCGCTTCTGCCGAAGCGATTGTGAAACCAATTGCGGCGATGCTCGGTGCCACCCACGTGATCGCATCGAAACTCACGGAAAAAGATGGGCGCTATACCGGACAGATCTCCTCGTATGCCTACGGACCGGCGAAGGCGGAACAAATGGCTGCGCTCGCCGCTCAACACGGGTGGGATCTCAACCAGTGTTGGGCCTATTCCGATTCGATTACTGACGTGCCAATGTTGACGCTGGTCGGTCATCCCGTGGCGGTCAATCCCGACCGGGCCTTACGCGCAATCGCCACTGAGGGGGGCTGGCAGATCCGCCAGTTTTCCATTCGCGTGCCCCTTTCTGCGCGGCGAGCCATCCCGGTACTGACCATCGTGACGCTTGCGGCGCTGGCGGCAACCGCATGGTGGCTGCGGCGTCGGCGTTAACGTCGGCCAGCAACCACCTGGCTACAGACCTGCTCGGCGGCGAGCACGCCGGTGTGCAACATGGTGCCAACCGCGCTACACCACTCGATCGTTGCCGTGTGACTGCCGGCAAGGGCGCGGCGAGCGAGGTGGGAGGCTTGCGGATCGTCAACCACCGCAACGCCGGTGGGTTCCAAGCCACTGCGCACCGCACAGACTTTCCCAACCGCCAGCATCAAGGCGGTGGCGCGGGGACGCTTAAGGGGTGGGATGTGGTCCAATCCGCTAATGCACATCGCCATCGCCAAGGCGGTGCGTACCAGTCCCGATCCCGACGCTGCAAGCAGGTCAGCTGCCCGGCGGAAGGGCAGATAGTCCTCGATCTGTAGGGCGCTATCCCGGATTAGTCTCATGATGATCATTCCCGGTGGCATCCGATTTGGGGCGCCACCTAACTCGTCCATCATCTCTACCGCAGCGCGCAGGGGGCGGAAGAGCCGCCAGCGTTCATCATCACCCGCATCGGCACGTACCACCCGGGTGGCTAGGTCACCGCAGCGGGGAAGTCCCGCGCGATCAGCAAGGGTGGTGGCCGTCCAAATCACCGAGGCGAGGCGGGCCTCTTGGGTGCGTTTCCGTAAGGCTTGGTGCCAGCGCAGGTCACTGACCGCATCGAGGATCTTTTCACTGTGCGTGGTGATCTCGCGGTTAGCACCGAGTGTTTCGAGTACTCGCGGTGGGATCATCGTGTCCTTTCACGCGGAATTTACCGTAAGCGGCGCGCCAAAGCGCGCAATTCGTTGTTGCCCACTAGCGTATTTGGTGTAGACGTGTGAGAACAGAGGACCTATGAGCGACAACGACGAGAAGCAACCGCAGCGCGATCCCGAGACGGCTTCACCCTATCGCAGTGAACCGGCCAGCGAGAAGATGCCAGATTTTGGTGCCGACCAGCGTGATGACGCCGCCGCGAATGCGCCGCTGCCGGCAACACGCAATACCCGCCAGCGGGCAGAAGATGACATTTTTGGTGGCCTGCCACAAACCGAACAGTCCGCCGAGGGCGACCAGGCTCCCACCTGGCAGCCCGCCCCCCAGCCAGCTGCGGATGATGAGACGCGCTTTGCCGCGGCGAAACCCGCCGTTTTGGGTGATGAGCCGCATGATGAGGAGGTATCGTCCGCCGTGCCAGATACCGCCGAAACGCGTGCGAGCCGTCATCTGGCCGATGAGGATCTGCGTGAGGAATCTGATGTGGACCTGGATGCCGAAGCATCGCCACTGACCGCGCGACGTGAACGCCGCGAAGCGGAACAGGATGACGATCTCGAATCCACGCAGGTGCGTCGCTCCAGCCTGTTCAGCCCGACGAGTGAAACCCCCACCGCGCAGGTCACAACCCCGATGGCCGACGGCAGTGCGGTTGGTGGTGATGCGTTACTAAACGACACCCCCGCAACCGCGCATCTGCCCGTCAATGAGCCGAGTTATCACGACGATGATGACCTCTTTGCTGGGGAGGAACTCGAAGCACCCCGCTCACGGGTGTGGGCCCATGTGTCATCCATCTTTGGCATCTTGTTGCTCACCCCCATCGCCTGGTATCTCATCGCCGATGCCGGCGCGCGTTTCACTTTGCCCGCCAATGCGCCCTGGCAGAGCGGCCAGATTTCCATCCCCGCGATCCTCGAGCTGCTTGCCGGCCTGATCGTGGTGGTGTTAATGGCAATCTTGGTGCGCTCCTCATCGGTAGGCGCGTGGATTACCGGCGTGGTGGTCACCGCAGCCGGGGTGATGTTCGTGGTCACGCCCGAGCTGACACAACGGTTGATTGACCAGCCGTTAGCTGAGCTATCCGACCTGCACACCATGGGGGCGAATATTGCGCACCACTTCGTTGCCGATGGGTCAACCGGCCGCCTGGTGGCCATCGGGATCGCCCTGATGCTGGCCGGCTACATTTCCCATTCGGCACGCCGCGCTGGTCGCCGAGAAGAGCGGTTACAGGCCGCCTACGAACGTCGCGGCAAGTCGCGCTAATGTAACGCACCGTCTACGAACACCCCCTGCGGGGGGTGTTCTTTTTTCCCCACGCAATGCTGAATTATTCACATATGGCCACTTCATCGCCCAGAATTTCGCGGTTTTGTTTCCACCCGTGCCACATTGTGCGACGAGAAGCTAGACAGTGTGACCCACAACCGTGAACAATGGTGAGCCAAGACACGTTTGATGAACTCACCAGTTGGAGGTTGCGATGTCACAGACGTTTGCCCCCCGCGAGGAATTTCGCGCCCAGGCCGTTGCCCGTGAGCAGCTGTACCGAGACGCGCAGGCTGACCGGCTCGGATTTTGGGCGCAGCAGGCGCGCGAGCTACTGACCTGGGAGCGTGAGTTCACCGAGATCCTCAACTGGGAGAACGCCCCGGTTGCCTCCTGGTTTGGCGACGGGCAGCTCAATGCGTGTTATAACGCGGTTGACCGCCATGTTGCTGCGGGCAATGGCGACCGGATCGCCCTTTATTTTGAAGCCGAAGACGGCACAAGTGAGGAATATTCCTACGCGCGGATGCAAACGGAAGTCAGCCAGATTGCCAATACGCTCGCCTCCCTGGGGGTGCGTACCGGTGATCGCGTGGCGATCTATTTACCGATGGGGCCCATCGCCGTGCAAACGATGCTGGCCTGCGCCCGGATTGGGGCCACCCACTCGGTGGTTTTTGGTGGGTTTAGTGCCGAGGCGCTCCACTCGCGGATTACCGATGCCGGAGCTCGCGTCGTGGTGACCTCCGATGGGCAGTTCCGCAACGGCAAAGCCCTGCCGTTAAAACGGGCGGTCGATGAGGCCCTCGCCCACGGTGATACGCCAGTTGACCATGTCCTGGTCTATCAGCGCACCGGGATGGAAGTGCAGTGGGATGAGGAGCGCGATGTGTGGTGGCATGACGTCGTCCCCCAGGCTTCCACCTCCCACACCCCCGCATTTGTTCCCGCTGAACATCCGCTCTTTATCCTCTACACCTCCGGAACCACCGGGAAACCCAAGGGGGTTGTGCACACCACGGGCGGGTATCTCACCCAGGCGGCCTTCACCCATAAAAATGTCTTTGACTTACATCCCGAATCTGACGTGTATTGGTGTACCGCGGATGTCGGCTGGATTACCGGTCACTCCTATGTCACCTACGGACCGATGGTCAACGGTGCCACCCAGGTGATCTACGAGGGCACCCCCTCCACTCCCCATAAGGGCCGGTGGTGGGAAATCATCGAGAAATACGGGGTGACGATTTTCTATACCGCCCCAACCGCCATCCGCACCTGCATGAAGTGGGGCGAAGAAATCCCCGCAAAATATGACCTTTCCAGCCTGCGGGTACTCGGCAGTGTCGGGGAGCCCATTAACCCCGAAGCGTGGCTGTGGTTCCACCGGGTGATCGGGGCTGAGAGATGTCCCATTGTTGACACCTGGTGGCAAACCGAAACCGGTGCGATCCTGATCTCTCCGCTGCCTGGGATTACCGCAACAAAACCCGGATCCGCCCAGCGGGCCCTACCGGGAGTAAGCCTGGCGATCTATGACAATCTCGGCGATGAAATCACCAATGAGGATCCTGGACTGCTGGTGATCACCGAACCGTGGCCATCGATGCTGCGCGGTATTTGGGGTGATTCGAACCGGTTCAAAGAAACCTACTGGTCACGTTTCCCCGGCCAATATTTTGCCGGTGACGGAGCGAAATATGACGAAGACGGCGATATTTGGCTCCTGGGACGCGTTGATGACGTGATGAATGTGTCGGGCCACCGTCTTTCCACCGCTGAAATTGAATCGGTCCTTGTCGAACATGACGATGTTGCCGAAGCGGCCGTGGTCGGAGCGAAAGATGACACAACCGGCCAGGCGGTCGTGGCATTCGTCATTTTGCGTGAAGGCGCTGATGGTGATCGTGACGCCCTTGTTGATGAGCTACGGGAAATGGTGCGCCACGATATCGGTCCGATCGCAAAGCCCCGCGACATTCTGATCGTTCCGGAACTACCAAAGACCCGCTCCGGCAAGATCATGCGCCGCCTGCTACGTGATTTGGCTGAACATCGCGATATTGGCGATGTGACGACCTTGGCGGACTCATCGGTCATGGAACTGATTAAGGGAATCGACGCCCGCTAGTACCCACCAGCTGGGTCGTTCCTGGCCCCACGATTCGCCAGTGGCCGCAACGTGCGGCGAGTTCTGCTTCGCGCTGCGCGCGGTAGGGTAACGTCAAGGTGTGTCTGCCGACCTGTATGCCAC
>JAUNVN010000129.1:0-243 GCA_030537655.1 Bowdeniella nasicola
GAGCGCCACACACGCCGGTAGTAGTTCCGGTCGCGTCGTGTCGATTTCCACTTCGGAGCCATCCGCTGCATGAAATGCGATCAGGTGGTAGTGACCGGGATAATCACGTGCTTCAAGTTCAGCTTGGGCAACGGCCGTTTGGAATGTAATATCCCACAGGCCCGGTGCGGCTGCCTGATAGGCTTCACCGCGTTGAATATTGCGCACAAAAGCAGCCTGGGAAACCTTGCGCGCCTTATCTCC
>JAUNVN010000129.1:253-4697 GCA_030537655.1 Bowdeniella nasicola
TGTGACCAGTCGACCGACAGGCCGAGGTAGTGGAAGAGATGTTCGAACTGCTTTTCGTCATCCAAGGTGAGCTGTTCACACAGCTCAATAAAGTTTTTCCGTGAAATCGGTACCTGGTCAGCGGCGCGCACGGTTTTCGCATCCCCGTGGTGTGGCGGCTCGAAATGAGGGTCATAGGGGAGTGACGGGTCGCAGCGCACTCCGAAATAGTTTTGTACTCGCCGCTCTGTGGGCAGCCCGTTATCGTCCCAGCCCATGGGGTAGAACACAGCTTTGCCGTTCATCCGCTGATAGCGTGCGAGAACGTCAGTGTGTGTATAGGAAAATGCGTGGCCGATGTGCAGTGACCCAGAAACCGTTGGCGGTGGGGTATCAATCGAGAACACCTCATCGCGCGTGGCAGTGCGGTCAAAAGCATAAGTGGCATTCTCATCCCAATACGCGCCCCACTTGTCTTCCAGGCCATCGGCGCTGGGACGGTCGGGGACCCGAGGGGCGGGGAAGGTGGCAGGTGTTGCCGGTTGCATCAGTTCTCGATCAGTCATGGCCCCTATTGTTCCATGAATTATCGCTTTACTCCGATTCGCGAGCCGAGCGCGCCATCACAAAGAGGAATCCGCAAGATTATGCGGAAATTTCTCGACGAGAACCTACGGGAGCGTAGGTTTTGCGGCGGGTTATACCTCGCTGGCCAGTTCGCGATCTTTGTCTACCACCGCATCAACCGCACACACCACTGCAGGGGAAAACCCGGCAGCCTCCATCGCCACGGTGCCTGCCACCGTGGTGCCGCCCGGTGAGGAGACCATATCGATCAGGTCTGCGGGGGTGAGGCCAGCAGCGGCTCGCTGCTGCACCATCGTTGCGCTGCCGAGCAGGGTTTGCGTGGCGATCTTAACGGCCAGTGCCTTTGGAATGCCGTGTTTGACACCGCCGCGGGCCAGGGCCTCAATAAAACCGAATACGTAGGCCGGTGCGCTGCCGGCCAAGGCAGTGAATGCCGCAAAGTCCTTTTCTTCCAGTTCGATGGCCTGACCGACGGTTTCGAACAGCTCGATCACCGTGGCGATATCATCACCGGTGGCGACCTTATTGCCACACACAGCGGCCATACCAGCGCCGACCATCGCATTGACATTCGGCATCACCCGCACCAAGTGGATTCTGGGCGGGACGAGCCGCGACAGTGTTTCCACACTCACCCCGGCGGCAATCGACACCAGCAGCGGATCACGCTTCTCGAGGGCATCGCGCATCGCCTCATCTTTGAGTACCGCTGGTATCACGTGGGGTTTAACCGCGAGAATTACCACGTCGGCGGCGCTGGCAACATCCGCATTTGTTTCGCCAAGACGCACACCGTATTCGTCAGCCACCGCATTGCGAGCCTGCTGGTCAGCATCAGTGACGTAAATTTCGGCTGCCGCTATGCCGCTAGCTATCATCCCACCGATAATCGCCCGTGCCATATTGCCCGCACCAATAAATCCGTAGCTCATTGCGCCTCGCTCCTTTGCCGGGTGTGGTTAGCCGTATGCTAACAGGCATGAGTATGAATGCGCCGCGTGCCGCCCGTCGCCCAATTGACCGGATTCTTCATCATGATCGTTTCGCTGATCCCTACGAGTGGCTTCGTGATCGCAACGATGCTGACGTGTTGGACCTGATCGCGAAGGAAAACGCCTACACCGACCATGTGCTGGCACCGTTAGCGCCACTGGCCGATGAGATTTTTACCGAGATTAAAAATCGCACGCAAGAAACCGACGTGGATGTGCCGGTATTGCACAATGGCTACTGGTACTACTCGCGTACTCAGGTCGGGGAGCAATATCCGATCTGGGCGCGGGTGCGCGATGCTGGCAGGCGGCCCACCTTGGATACGGATGAGCCGATCGCGGATGAAGAAATCCTGATTGACGGACCTGCTCTGGCCGCGAATGCAGAGTTTTTCAAAATCGGCGGTTGGCAAGTCTCTCGCGATAACCGCACTCTTGCCTACCTGGTGGATACGAGCGGTAATGAACTGTTCTCCTTGGTGATCAAAGACCTGAGCACCGGCACAATTGTCGACGAGCAGCTCAGCGAGGTGTTCTATGGCATTGCCCTGTCAGTGGATGCCACCCAGGTGTATTACGTGCGCTCCGATGCCGCGTGGCGGCCCCACCAGGTTTGGCGTCATGTGATCGGGACAGATCGCGAGGATGACCAGCTGATCTACCAGGAAGATGACGAGCGGTTTTGGCTCAGCTTGGAGCCCACCACCCAGGGGGATTGGATTGTTATCTCGTTGGGATCGTCTACCACCGGTGAGGTCCACCTGCTTGATGCGCGAGATCCCGAAGCCACGACCCAGCTGGTGCGTGCGCGCATGGCCGAGGTGTTCTACACGGTGGATGTCGCCAGCGACCATCTCCTGGTGGTGCACAACCGTGACCATCTTGAATTCGAGGTGGCGCGTGCTCCACTATCCAACCCGGGGGCGTGGGAACGTATTTTTGTGGGCGGGCCCGGCCAGCGCATCACCGAGGTGGAAGCTTTTGCCACCCACGCGGTGGTTTCGATGCGCTCCGAGGGCGTTACCACTTTGCAGATCTTGCCCTACCGTGATGGGGAATATGGCGCCGCGTGGGAAGTGCCATGCGGCGGTGAAATCCACACGATAGCCACCGATGCGAACCCGCAGTGGGATACCACCGTTTTGCGCTACAGCTATGAAAGCATGCTCACCCCCGCGCGGATTATGGAAATTGATATTGCGAGCGGCGAGGTGAGCCTTTTAAAGCAGCAACCGGTACTGGGCGGCTATGATCCTGATGATTATCTCGAATGGCGCGAATGGGTAACCGCGCGTGATGGCACGAAGATTCCCGTGTCGTTAGCGGCCAGGAAAGATGTGCAAGCAGATGGGTCGAACCCGATGGTGCTTTATGGCTATGGCGCCTACGAAGTATCTGCTGACCCGTATTTTTCGATTCCCTATCTAAGTCTGCTCGATCGCGGCATTATCTTTGCGATCGCGCATGTACGCGGTGGCGGCGAGATGGGACGTCAATGGTACTTGGATGGAAAACTCGAGAAGAAAACCAACTCGTTTACCGACTTCGTGGACGTCGGTGAGGAGATGATTGCGCGCGGATGGGCCGAAAAGGGACGCTTGGCTGCCTACGGCGGCAGTGCCGGCGGGTTGCTGATGGGTGCGGTTACAAATTTGGCTCCTGAGCTGTGGTGTGCCGTGCATGCGCGCGTCCCCTTTGTTGATGCGCTCACCACGATTGCGAATCCCGAGCTACCGCTGACGGTGGGGGAGTGGGAAGAGTGGGGTAATCCGCTGGAAGATCAACACATTTATCGGCTGATGCGCTCCTACTCGCCATATGAGAACATCCAGGCCGTGAAATACCCGACGATCTTTGCCTCCACGTCCTTTAATGATATTCGCGTATTTTTTGTCGAGCCGCTCAAGTGGGTGCAAGAGTTGCGCCACACGACGCTCAATGACCCGGAGGTCAATCCGATCTGTTTTCGCTGCCATATGGTGGCCGGACATGGTGGCCAGTCGGGGCGCTACGACAAGTGGCGTGAGACTGCCGAATGGTTGGCATTCTTCTGTCGGCATTTGCACGCGACAAAAGTGCAGGCTATTTGAGATAGCAAAGCGGGTCCGCCAAATTGGCGGGCCCGCATATCGCTGGGTTGCGACTAGTCGTCGAGTTTCATCTCGCCGTTGCTGATATTTACCTGCACTTCGGCGTCTTCACCATTGATCGCATTGTTAATTTCAATCTCCCAATAGACGTAGTCGTCGTCATTGTCGAGATCTGCTTCATCGAATTCGCCGGGGTACTTACTCATCGCCTGGTCGATTGCTTCCAGCAATCCAACCTCGATGGCCTTCACGCGCTCAACATCGTTGGGGTGGGCTTCATGTTCGTGTTCCACCTTCACGATTTCACTGCCGTCAGCGTTGGTACGAACATCGACCTTTGTGGTTTCATCCTCGGTGAGAACTTTCACCTTCCAGCCGTCATCTTTCGCATCCAGGCCGATCAGCGTCCCGGGGTATTCGGCAAGGACCGTATCAACCGCGGCGGTGGCGGACTCGGGTAGCTGCTGTGAAGACGCAGCGGGCGCATCCTTGCTGTCTTCAGCGGCCTGTGTTGTCTCCTCAGCTTCGGATGCCTGAGAGGTAGCAACCTCGCTGGACGTCGGGCTTTGTTGCTCTGGGCTGTCATCACTACCGCAGGCGCTGAGGCTAGCGGCGAGAACGGTGGCGGCAAAAATGGCTATCAATTTTTTCATAACATCACCATCGCACCGCAACCTGCCCGACGCACGTCGGAGCTCACATGTTCCACGAAATGGAAAGGCACACCCTAAATATTGGTGGGCAGAGGGGAGAAAGGTGCTAAAAATCAACGGCTGTGTTTGGCAGGGATAACCG
>JAUNVN010000130.1:0-1172 GCA_030537655.1 Bowdeniella nasicola
CGGTGAGACCAACCCGGTTTCGTAGGCGGTGATCACTGCCTGGACACGATCGCGAGCCTGCAGTTTCGCTAACACACGCCCAACGTGGGTTTTGATGGTGGCTTCACTGACACTCAATCGGCTGGCAATTTCCGTATTGGAATAGCCGTGGGCCATCTCGATAAGCACTTCTCGTTCACGTGTCGTTAGCTGGTCAACCCGCTCGATCGCATCGCCCGCCTCAGCGGGCAGCATGTGGGCAACGTGTGCAAGCAGGCGTTTAGTTGATGATGGGGCGATCACCGCATCACCACTGTTGACCGTGCGGATGGCTTGCAACATATCTTCTGGTGGCGCATCTTTGAGCAGGAAACCCGACGCCCCTGCCCGTACCGCGGCAAGGACATATTCGTCAACATCAAAGGTGGTTAAGATGATGACTTTCGTTTGGGGGCTCAGCTGGGAAAGTTTCGCGGTTGCTTCCAGTCCGTCCATCACCGGCATTCGCACATCCATCAGCACCACGTCGCAGGGGAGCGTCGTGAGTTTTGCTATCGCTTCGCGCCCATCGCCGGCTTCGACGAGAACTTCCATATCGCTTTGGGAGTTGATCACCAGTGCGAACCCAGCGCGCACCAGCTGCTGATCATCAACGATTGCCACCCGAATCATGTGCTTGCCTCCTGTGGCGAGTTTATCCGGTTGTCACCTGTGGGAGCGGTAATGTCAGGTGGACCCGAAATCCGCCGCCCACTTTCGGGCCGGCAACCAGCGTGCCACCAAACACGTTTGCCCGTTCCCGCATCCCCACTAATCCGTGTCCGCGTTCATCCGTTTGGGCGGCCGCACCGCGGCCATCATCATCGACTTTTAACTCCACCGACCGCTCACGCCACTGCACCATGACGACCACGTGCACTGCTGGTCCCGCATGCTTTAACACATTGGTTAAGGCTTCTTGACACACCCGGTACAGGGCTGTGTCAACTCCGGGGGGCAGGGAGCGTGGTTGACCAAGTTGGAGGAGTGAAATATCGAGTCCTGATTCACGTACCTGAGTGATCAGCTGTTCCAAATCGGTGGTATCACCTTGCGGGCGGGTGAGCAGATCGTCATCGTCATGACGTAAAACCCCCAAGATTTTCCGCATATCCGCCAGGGCATCACGACCAATATCCCCAATGGTTTGCAAT
>JAUNVN010000130.1:1182-4683 GCA_030537655.1 Bowdeniella nasicola
CGGATGCGACGTAGCGCGCCCCGTCAGCTTGGGCGATGATCACCGAGAGGGAGTGGGCGACAATATCGTGCATTTCGCGCGCAATGCGGGTGCGCTCATTCGTTGCTGCCAGCGCACTTGCCTGTTCACGTTCAGCCTGCAGTGTCGCATTGACTTCTTCCAAAGATGTAAGTTCACGCTGGCGGGTGCGCCGCGAGAGTGCCATCGCCCAAATCAGCGTGACAGCACCGCCACCGCCCAAAAAAGCGTACAGTCCGTAGATCGGATTTGGGGTGGCAAACGCGAAAGTTACCGACCACACCGAAATGATTGCCGCTCCCAAATAGGCCCCAACAATACCGAGGACCTGGGAGAGGAGCGAACCGTGCAAGACGACTGAAAACAGTGAAAATAAGATGAGCACATCCACCGGTAGTAAGTGAATACCGGCAAGGAAATGAGCCAGCGCCGCCAGATAGATAATCACCATCGAAATTGCCGGTACGATCCGGCGGTAGGCGATGGCCGCCGGCATCACAATACAGGCGAGCGTGGCGGCAACTGGAGCGTGCATTTGGGTGGACAGGGGGAGGTCAACACCGGGAAGTTGTGGGGGACCACCGATAAGGACGGGCAGACCGAGGGCCACAAAACACGCGGCCGCTATCGCCCCATCACCGCGTGCAGGAATCCAGGCGGGCCAAGCAGGAGTTTCAGTCATTAGCATCAATGGCGGTAATCAGTGCGGGCGTATTATTCCTCACGGCATTTACCTGGCGGGAGACGGGGTGAAACTCCAGGTCGGGACAATCCAAGGCCAGCAGTTCGCTCAGTGTGGCCGGTTCCTGCAGGGTTGGATCTAGCCAGGTATCGACCGTGCTGTCATCGAGGTGGACGGCTTGGCGATGGTGGATTGCCGCAAGATCACCTCGTGCTTGACGGGTAATGATCGTGCAGGTCAACAGCTCATCACGCCATAGCGAGTACAGTCCAGCAAAGGCGAGGGGTTTGCCATCACTGCGGCGGAAATAAAACGGGGTTTTTAATCGGCGCCCTGCCGGTGGAGCCTGCCATTCGTAGTATCCATCAGCTGGGATGATACAGCGGTAATAGCGCAACGGTCCGCGATAGCTTGGTTTTTCGGCTACCGTCTCTGCACGCGCATTGATCATCCGCGCACCAATTGCCGGATCTTTTGCCCAGGTGGGAATCAGTCCCCACCGAGCTACCTCCATCGTGCGGGTGCCGGGGGTCAAGGAATCGGCAATCACCCGCACCCCCTGTGTGGGAGCGACATTCCATGAGGGTAATAGCTCGCCAGCAGGAGCAGTAATCTGTTGCACCTGGAATATCTCAGCGAGTTCTTCAGCAGCGGAAAACTGAGCGTAGCGTCCACACATACGCTCATTATCGCCCACCGCCATACGTGCGGGCAGCTCACGGGTGTAACAATGGGGCCATGAGCAGTGATATTGCCGAGCAGATCGCAGCGTTACGTGCCGAGATAACTCGCGCCCAAGGACCGTACTACGAGGGCAGCCCAATTATGGCTGATGCGCAATATGACGCGCTGATGCGTCAGCTGCGCGCATTGGAAGCTGCACATCCCGAGTTGGTGCGACCCGATTCACCCACGCGCACCATTGGGACGGTCAGTCGGCGGATTTTCGCCGAGGTGCGCCATCCCGCACCAATGCTCAGTTTGGATGATGTCTTTTCGCTGCAGGAAGTCGGCACATGGTATCGCCGGATGCAAACTCAGCTGGGTGATGAGGTGGTGGTGACGAGCGAAATTAAAATTGATGGACTCGCCATTGACCTCCTTTATGACAATGGCTCACTCGTTCGCGCAGCAACGCGCGGCGATGGGCAGGTCGGCGAAGATGTGAGTGCGAATGTTGCCACCATTGCCGATATTCCCTCCACCCTGCCGGCACCATATCCAGCACGTGTGGAGATTCGCGGAGAAGTGTATTTCACCCACGCTGCCTTCACTCAGGTCAACGAAGCCCAACAGCGAGCAGGAAAACCACCGTTTGCGAACCCGCGTAACGCCGCTGCGGGGTCACTGCGGCAAAAAGATGCGGCCGTGACTGCCACCCGACCGCTGTCCTTTCTCGCCCACGGGTGGGGCGTGTGGGATGATGCGCACGACCAACTGCCTCCGCCTCCAACCCAGGAGGCATTTTATGCGCAACTGCGCACCTGGCAGGTACCAACCTCGCAATACACCCGCATCTGTCATCACCTGGACGAGATTGAAGCGATGATCACCGAGATTGGCGAGGACCGGCACGAACTAGCCCATGACATCGATGGCATTGTTGTGAAGGTTAATGACCGCCAAGCCCAAGAACGCCTCGGTGCCACGGCCCGAGCCCCCAGGTGGGCGGTCGCTTATAAATATCCGCCTGAAGAGGTCACTACCCGACTGCTTGATATCCAAGTCAACGTTGGCCGCACCGGTCGGGTCACCCCGTTTGCGGTTATGGAACCCGTTGTGGTTGCCGGGTCACGCGTGGCGTTGGCAACGCTGCACAACCAGGAGGAAATCGAACGTAAAGGCGTGCGCATCGGTGACCTGGTGGTCTTACGTAAAGCCGGTGATGTGATTCCCGAGGTGGTCGCACCGGTTACCAAGGTGCGAGATGGCAGTGAGGTGGCCTTCGAAATGCCCACCACCTGTCCCTCATGTGGCACCGACCTCGCCCCGGCAAAAGTAGGAGATGTCGATCTGCGCTGTCCCAACCGCGCTCACTGTCCCGCACAGGTCACCGAACGGGTAGCCCACATCGGGGCGCGTACGGCCTTCGATATTGAGGGCCTTGGAGAGGAGGCGGCATTGGCGCTAACCCAACCGGAAGCTGGACGTAGTGAAGTGATCGCGGCACTTGCCGCCGGCGAACCGGTACGTCTGGCCACCTTGGATATCGTGCAGTTGGGACCTGACGCGCCCTCCCACGCGCGCGATCGCAGGGAAGCGGCCAGTGCGCTTCTCCCGGCGCCACAGTCGCCAGTGCTCGCCAATGAGGCCGCCATTTTTCATCTCTCAGACCAGATGCTCACCGACGTACTCGTCTGGCGCCGCAAACCGATCAACGCGCAACCACTCATCGCTGACCTCAGTGACGATTCATCTAAAGAGGCTGTTGATGATGCAATTGCGACCTACCAGCGCGGCGGCGCGCCACTGGTAGAGGCCCCCCAGCTACCGAAAGTGCCCGCCCTGGTGCAAAGTGACAACGCAGCGCAGGTAAGTGGGGACCAAACGGAAGCACATCCGCATGAGTCGGGTTACTGGTGGGTACAAGAACCCTACTTTGCAACGCAATCCGCCACCGTCACCACCCGTAGCCGTGCGGGCATCTCCTATGCTTTCCGGATGCAAAAACCGCCAACGCTATCGAAATCAGCTACCGCACTGCTCGAACGAATTGCCGAAGCCAAAACTCGTGAGCTCTGGCGGGTCATCGTGGCATTGTCGATCCGGCATGTGGGGCCGACCGTCGCACGGGATCTCGC
>JAUNVN010000131.1 GCA_030537655.1 Bowdeniella nasicola
GCACGGCTTGGGGATCATCATCGCTGGGCCATTGACCGCTAATCGTCCACCAGCCGCGCAAATGTCCAAGCCCCGTAATTAATGGGTCTTGTGCAGGAGGAACAATTTCGTGGTTGAACCACGTACCGACTACCTCGGCTGCTTCGTGCGTTGTGCCGTTGACGGAAAGGTCAGCTTCGGTGTGTAACAGCGGAGCGAAGTCAATAATGTTGTAGGTCCAAAAGATACTCTTCAAGTTGATGAGTTCATCTTCTGCAAGATAGGCTCCCTGGTCCTGTGTCTGTTTGAAGTGATAGAGATCTTGCACCACGGCAGCACCTTTTGGTTTCACGGTGATATTGGCGCCGTAGGCTTTCAGCTCCTGGTTGATCTTGTCCCCCACATCAAACATCACCGACAGCATTGACGTGGCCACACTGGCCCCCAATGCGACGGTCAGGACAATCATGAGTCGGCGCCCACGCCCGTGAAAGAGCGCGCCTTTGAGCATTCTCCAAAACATCGGCGATCACTTATTCGTAAAGATAGGAAAAATTAGGCAAAGACGGTGGCACTTTCTTCTAAGACTGCCAGTGGGATTGCCAGCACACCATTCCCAACTTCGAAGTCAATTGGAATCGGGTTGCAGCCGCCCTTAAATCCGATGGTCGCAATATTCATTGCGACAGAGCATAGTTTGCAGATGACCTGGCCGTCTTGTTCGTAATAGCCTGACGGACCGCAAATTTCGCAGGCGTCCAGACCAACGCCGTATGACGAACCGGCTTTTTGGATCACGATCCACCTAACTTGCGGGCCCGCTTCAGTGTCGTAAACGTAGCGGTGCAGATGTCCATCGGAAATACTCTCCAGGGGAATTACCGCACGATCTCCTTCAATATCGAACGGCTCAGGTGGGGAGAGTTGCACTTCTTGGTTGGCGTAACGCTCACCGACCGTTAACGCCCCGAAGGCGACCACCGAGGTGATGGCTGCGAGCGCGGAGCGTCTGGTCATCGCACGCGAGGTCGCGCGTTGGATGCGTGCGCGTGCCGGATTCGCACCGGTAATGGGCGTGCGCCGAGCGGTATCGATCGTCAGTACGGCAAAAGCTGCCACCAGCGCGAGGGCGGCCAAGATCAGCCATGTTTCGTGGTTGATTAACCAACTCATTGCACTCACGCCGCTGGCTGATAGGTAAATGACGCGGATAGCGTGTAGCAGGCGGACGATCAGGAAGATATGGGTGAGGGTGACAAGGCTGAGCAGCACGGTCAGCAGAGGCAGAATCCAGGTGGGACGAATCTGGCACAGACGAGTCATCGCAACTGCGCCAACAATAACAACTGCCACACCACCAAGGTAGCCAACGACATTTAAGAATGTTTCGGTTGAAAAGACACTGGCTCCCACCGGCACGAATGTGCGCATCTGCATAAACGGGAGTTGGGAATCACGAAAGACGATCATCACGGTCCATGCCGTACCGACGAGCGTGGTGAAGATGCGCATGGCCGGAGTGATCGGGTTGGGGGTGAGCTGATGGCGCTCAGCGCCGCGTGCTGCAAGCGCTGCAAGTGTTTTACGTCCACCCAGCCACGCGAAAATGAGCGTAGCGATCCCGAGCGCAACGGTTGGTTCCAGGGTTGTCAGCGTGAGCTTTTGCCGGTCAAAGCGGATGATTGACTGCTCGTGCACGACAATCATTGCCAAACCCAGCAAGGCACCAATTACGGTGCCCCACACGACCGGCCGGGGACCCGGACGAGCCGGGTCCCTGCCGGTTGCCAACCGGATGGCTGGATACAACACGCCTAGCGTCAGGCCTACTAAGAGCAGGGCTTGGATCACATCAACGAATTGTTTTAACACAACCTATCCTGTCAGCAGGTGTCATCATCTGGTTCTCGGCTTACCACCAAACAGTGGCCGGATCCCAGTGCCAATCCTTGAACTCAGCCACAATCGGCTCAGTCCAGAACTCACCGGGAACGCCGGTCTCTGCATCGGTGTGCAGCATCCAGCCGGTATCAGCTGGAGACTTAATAATAAAGCGCAGCGTGTAGTCACCGGCTTCAAGTGGCGGCAGGTTCAATCCGTAGTGCGGGCCGTCCGAAGCGTTCATCGGCATAAACGTCCCGTCCTGCACAACGGATCCGTCTTCCTTCAGGATTTCATAATCAACGGTCAGACCGGGAATGAAGTCACCGGCGCCGTAACCCAGACCGTTATCGGGTACCGCAGCAATGTCAGCTTCCAGGTGCATGGACGCTTCGGTATGTGGAACCCCCATCTCCGGCTCCATTGTCACCGGCTGGAAGTACACGGCAGCGACCTTAATTGGGCCTTCAAAGACTTCTTCGCCAACCGGTTCTTCACGGAAGCCCGCTTCGCCATCGGCTTCTTCGCCTTCATCTTCGCCCTCGGCGTCGCCTTCCGCTTCGTCGACAGCAGCGGTGGTCTCGGCTGATGAGTCACCGTCTTTGCTCTCGTCGCTTCCGCACGCTGCCATGGACCCAGCCAAGGCAATTGCCGCAAGCGCGCTTGTCACTCGCAGTAGTGATGTTTTCATAGGATCATCTCCATAGATTTGTTCTGACATGGATGTGATCACTGGTGTGCCGTTACGCGTCGTTTATTCTTACGATTCGCGTAGACGAACAGGCCAATCATCACGACGAGAACCACTGCCTGGGCGGTAAGGTTCTCAACTCGGGGATAGAACCCCAAGAGATCAATATTGGGTAGCCCCGCAATGGGGGTAACCGAAACTACATCGGCTTCTTGCAACTCGCGGATTCCCGAACCTGTGAAGGTTAGAGCCATGATGGCGAGCAGAACCGAGGTGACTAAGAAGAAGGGACGTAGGGGAATACGGATGGACAGCAGCCGGATGAGTAGGTAGACCACAACGAGCAGTGCTACCCCCAACCCAAGACCGAACCACACCATATGGGTATCATCGGCAGCCATGGCCAAAATGGGTTGGAAGAACAGAATTGTCTCCGCCCCTTCTCGTACCACGGCAAGGAAGGCTACAAAGGCGAGAGAGAACAGTGAGCCACGCGAAAGTGACGTGTCAGTTTTGTCCTTGATGAATTTATCCCACGCGGCCGCATCGGATTTACCCAGCATCCAGTTGGATACATAGACCAGCATGGCCACGGCAACCAGGGCGGTGATCCCTTCAATCAGCTCCTGGTTTTTCCCGGCAAGACCGGTGAGCTTGGTAATGGCAACAGCCAGGATTACCGAGACAACGAGCGCCGCGACGGCTCCAGCCCATACGACCTTCGTTTTATCTTTGTGTCCGGCTTTTACCAGGTAGGCGATCACGGCTGCCACCACGAGCATCGCTTCGATGCCTTCGCGCAAAATGACCGAGAGCGAAGCGATAAAGATGGTGAATGCCGAACTGCCGGTATTTCCCCCCTCACCGGTACCATCAAAGCCGTCGAGCTGGTTGGCATCTTCAATGAGTTTTGGTTTCAGTTCGGTAATGCGCTGCTCAACTGAGGCGTCATTGCCTTCGGTCATATCCTTTTTAATCAGCGCAAACTCAAGCTCAATGGCTGCCACACGCCCACCGGAGATGCGACCGAGGGTCATCTTTTCGAATCCGGAGATTTCATAATGGCCGTAATAGGCTTCGTTCACGAGATCTTTCGCACCTTGGGCGTCCCCATTTTGGTAAGTCTCCAAGCCCTGATCAAGCAGTTCGATCATCGCCGCGGCGGTTTGTCCCCATTTGCCATCAGACAGGACGAGATCACCAGCGCTGGGCTTGCCACCGGTATCCAACGCTTCAGCATCGGCACCGATTTTTTCCGTCAGCGACTCAATATATTTATGGACGTCATCGGATTTTTGGTCGCCGATTGCCTGACTGAGCAACCCGAAATCCATCGTGATGCGGTTGGCGTCGGCCCCCGAGAGTTGTGAGCCAATCGCCTCCTCGAGCCCCTGACCCGCAAATAGCTCGTAGCGCGCTTTTTTTACCAGCGCCTTCGCTTCATCAACATCTCCGGCGTCACTCTTGTCGCCCGCCGTCTCCAACGTGACGATGATATCGTCAGCGAGTTCGCCCCATTTGCCAAGCTCTCGGGCAGTTGCATTGGACGCTGGAATGAGTAGCAGTAGTCCCGCAACAGCCATTGCCACGAGCAGCGCAAAACGCTTGGCAAAATATGTTGGATTGGAAGGACGCTCCAATCGTAGCGATGCACCCACAAAATCTCCTTGATCAGCAAGGTGAAGCCAGGCTAACCTCACCACTATTGAGGTTAGGTTCGGGTCACCTAAACGTCAAGCGGTGAATGCATCGCCAAGCACCGCTACCAGCGAGCCCAGTCAAGTAAGATTCGTTGTATCAACGCTTATCTGTTATGCACATAACATAGATTGGGCCATTGGAGGGCAACGCGGCCCACAAACTGTTATCGAACTGGTATCGCGATTTGCCTGTTTTGTCCGAGTCGTGGGCGCAGGTGATCAGATCTCAGTCACGCAGGGTATATGCCGCCCAGGCATCGAGGTACGCCTGCGTTTCGCGCAGCTCTCGCGATTTGAATACGGTGGCAAAAACGGTCCCTGTGACCCCGAGGTAGCGTTGGATGCGCACTAGCGTGCAGTGGGTGCCATGGTCAACGACACGACAGGTCAGATGGGACCGCA
>JAUNVN010000132.1 GCA_030537655.1 Bowdeniella nasicola
AGGTGCACCTGCGGCAGGTTACGCAGCGAGAGCAGGTTGCGCTCATCACCGCGTTCCACAACCACCAGAGCCGAACGCTGGTCAATCATCGCTTCCAGGGCGCTGCGCGCAGCCTTGGTTGAGGGTTTCTCACCCTCGAGGAATTCGCTCACCACGTGAATGCGAGCGTGACGCGCGCGATCCGACAGGGCCCCGCGCAGCGCGGCGGCCTTCATCTTCTTCGGAGTGCGCTGGGCATAGGAGCGCGGCTGCGGGCCGTGGACGACACCGCCGCCAGTAAACTGCGGTGCGCGGATGGATCCCTGACGGGCACGTCCGGTGCCTTTTTGGCGCCAGGGCTTGCGGCCACCACCACGGACCTGGCCGCGGGTTTTCACCGCTGCGGTCCCCTGGCGTTTGGCGGCCAGCTGCGCCACCACAACCTGGTGAATGAGCGCAACATTTGGTTCGCAGCCGAAAATTTCTTCGGGCAGATCAACGCTGCCGGTCTTTTCGCCAGCGGCGTTGAGCACATCAACCGTATAGGCAGTCATGGTTAGGCTCCCTTCGCGGCGGTACGGATCACGATGGTGCCACCCTTAGCGCCGGGCACGGCGCCGGTAACGAGCACATAGCCGTGATCGTTATCAATGGCATGAATCGTGAGGTTTTGGATCGTGTTACGTTTGTGGCCCATCCGACCGGCCATCCGCATTCCGCGGAAGACACGGCCCGGGGTGGAGCAGCCACCAATGGAGCCGGGCTTGCGGTGAATCTTGTGCGCACCGTGAGAGGCGGGGCCGCCGCCGAATCCGTGGCGCTTCATCACACCGGCAAAACCCTTACCGCGCGAGGTGCCGGTAACGTCGACCGTCTCACCGGCGCTAAAGGTGTCCAGACCAATTTCCTGGCCGAGTTCGTAGCTGTCGGCATCGGAGGTACGTACCTCAAGTACCGTGCGGCGCGGGGTGACACCAGCGGCAGCAAAGTGGCCCTTGAGCGGCTTGGTGACCTTCTTCGGTTTAATTTCACCGGCGGCAATTTGCACGGCCTGATACCCATCGACGTCCAGGGTGCGAATCTGCGTGACGACGTTCGAGTCCACCTTAATGACGGTGACCGGAACCAGGCGTCCTTCTTCGTCCCAGACCTGGGTCATGCCGAGCTTCGTGCCGACCAGTGCCTTCACGGCGCGGCCAGCATCCTGCTGGGTGTTGGTTGTCATATCAGGGTCCTCAGAGTTTGATTTCGATATTGACGTCAGCGGGCAGGTCGAGACGCATGAGCGAATCAACTGCCTTGGGCGTCGGGTCGATAATGTCAATTAGCCGCTTGTGGGTGCGCATCTCGAAATGCTCACGGCTGTCCTTGTATTTATGTGGCGACCGGATAACGCAAAAGACGTTCCTCTCGGTCGGCAACGGCACCGGGCCCACGACCGTCGCACCAGCGCGAGTCACCGTGTCGACAATTTCGCGTGCCGAGCTGTCAATGACCTCGTGGTCGTACGACTTGAGCCGGATGCGGATCTTTTGTCCCGCCATGGCGTTGTCTAACCTTCCTTGTACCCCAACCTTCCCCGACCCCCGCACTCGGGCGTGTCGCATGCGCAAAAGCGCACAGGACCCCGCCCCGGCAGTAACCGGGTGATTGGTTACTTGTGTGGAAATAAGATTTGCTTACTTCCGAAGTCTGCACACTCGAGCCTGAGCTCGAGCAACCGTACTAGTCTGCCAGAGGTTTACCCCTTTTGACAACTTTGCGCAGGCAACTGCGATACGTGATCGCTCACAGTTGCCGGTCGATGCCGTGTCATTGCCACGAGGTGCTCCGGCCCATCGAGACTATCGCACGCGATGGGGGCGAAGGCAAATGCGTACGGTCATTTCGGGCGTGAGTCTGCACACGCCCGGTGGTTTTTCCCGCGTTTGGCACCCTCCCTGCTTCGTGGCGCTCTCCCACGCGGCCTCACTATCGCCGCTTTCAGGCGCACTGGAGGGCTCCCGGACGCTATCACGTGGCTGGTGACAAACCCGGTCGCGGATCGCAACAGCCCGCCCCCTAAGTGAGGAGGCGGGCTGTAACGCTTAGACGGAGGTGTTACTTAATGATCTTGGTAACACGACCGGAGCCGACGGTGCGGCCACCTTCACGGATAGCAAAGCCGAGGCCTTCTTCCATGGCGATGGGCTGAATCAGCTCGACGCTCATCTCGGTGTTGTCACCGGGCATCACCATTTCGGTGCCCTCAGGCAGGGTGATAACGCCGGTCACGTCCGTGGTCCGGAAGTAGAACTGCGGACGGTAGTTCGAGTAGAACGGGTTGTGACGCCCACCTTCGTCCTTGGACAGGATGTAGACCTGTGCTTCGAAGTTGGTGTGCGGGGTGATCGAACCGGGCTTGACGACAACCTGGCCACGCTCCACGTCTTCACGGCGGATGCCACGCAGCAGCAGGCCGCAGTTTTCGCCGGCCCAGGCTTCGTCCATCTGCTTGTGGAACATTTCGATACCGGTCACGGTGGTCTTCTGCGGGGCGCGGATACCAACAATCTCCACTTCGGAGTTGATGGCGAGCTTGCCACGCTCGACGCGGCCGGTCACCACGGTGCCACGGCCGGTAATGGTGAAGACGTCCTCAATCGGCATCAGGAAGGGCTTGTCCATGTCGCGGACAGGCTCTGGGATCTTCTCATCCACTTCTTCCATCAGCTTGGCAACGGACTCGACCCATTCGGACTCGCCTTCCAGTGCCTTCAGCGCCGAAACGCGCACGATCGGTGCGTTTTCGCCATCGAAGCCCTGTTCGGAGAGCAGCTCACGGATTTCTTCTTCCATGAGTTCGAGCATTTCTTCGGCGTCGTCGCCGTATTCCTGCATCGCCTGGTCGGTCTTGTTCAGCGCAACGAGCAGGTAGGGAACGCCAACCTGCTTGGCGAGCAGCACGTGCTCACGGGTCTGCGCCATAATGCCGTCGGTGGCGGCGATCACGAGGATCGCGCCGTCCATCTGAGCGGCACCGGTAATCATGTTCTTGATGTAGTCGGCGTGACCGGGGGCGTCAACGTGTGCATAGTGACGCGCTTCGGTCTGGTACTCAACGTGGGAAACGTTAATGGTAATACCACGCTGGCGCTCTTCTGGAGCGTTATCGACCTGGTCGAACGGGGTGAACTCGTTCAGATCCGGGTACTTTTCCGCGAGTACTTTTGAAATTGCAGCGGTCAGCGTCGTTTTACCGTGGTCGACGTGACCGATCGTGCCGATGTTAACGTGCGGCTTTGTCCGCTCAAACTTGGCCTTAGCCACTGGTGTCCTCCTGGACTCGGGTAGTTATCTCACAGTCTATGACGAGTACTTAGTCTACTCGCTGACGGGGTGATGTCCTACTGGTCGGTTTATTTGGTCTGACCGGTGGGACTATTCGCCCCGGGTCTTCTGAATGATCTCCTCGGCAACTGCGCGAGGAACCTCGGCGTAGCTGTCGAACTGCATCGAGTACACTGCGCGACCCTGCGTCTTGGAACGCAGGTCTCCAACATACCCGAACATTGACGACAACGGCACCAGAGCACGAACGACCTTGACGCCGGTCGCGTCTTCCATGGACTGGATCATGCCTCGCCGGGAGTTAAGGTCGCCGATCACGTCACCCATATATTCTTCAGGTGTACGAACTTCGACGGCCATCATCGGTTCAAGCAGCACCGGGTTGGCGCGGCGTGCGCCTTCCTTGAGCACCATTGAACCGGCGATCTTAAAGGCCATCTCCGAAGAGTCGACCTCGTGATAAGCACCATCAATCAGTGTCGCCTTAATCCCCACGAGTGGGTAGCCGGCAAGGACACCGAGTTGCATGGCGTCTTGGATACCCGCATCCACCGACGGGATGTATTCCCGCGGGACACGGCCACCGGTAACTTCGTTGCCAAATTCGTAAGTTTCGCCCTCGGAAACATCCAATGGCTCGAAGGTGACTTGCACCTTCGCGAACTGGCCGGAACCACCGGTCTGCTTTTTGTGCGTGTATTCGACTTTTTCGACCGTCTTGCGGATGGTCTCGCGGTAGGCAACCTGGGGTTTACCCACGTTAGCTTCCACCTTGAATTCACGGCGCATCCGGTCGACAAGAATGTCGAGGTGCAGCTCTCCCATCCCGCCAATAACGGTCTGGCCGGTTTCATCATCCAACCGCACGGTGAAGGTGGGGTCTTCTTCCGCCAACTTCTGAATTGCGGTGGACAGTTTTTCTTGGTCACCCTTGGTCTTCGGTTCGATGGCGACGTGAATCACCGGTTCGGGGAAGGTCATGGATTCCAAGATGATGGGATCGGAGGCGGCGCACAGCGTGTCACCGGTCGTGGTGTCTTTCAGCCCGATCACGGCGTAAATGTGGCCAGCATGTGCCGATTCCACCGGGTTTTCCTTATTGGAGTGCATCTGGAAGATCTTCCCGACACGCTCCCGGCGACCCTTGGTGGAGTTTTGCACCTGCGAGCCGGCGTCGAGCGAACCGGAATACACGCGGATGAAGGTGAGTTTGCCGAAGAAGGGGTGGGCGGCAATCTTAAATGCCAGGGCAGCAAAGGGTTCATCCTCACTGGCCTTGCGCACCAGCTTCACATCTTCGTCATTGACGGCGGTGCCTTCAACGGCAGGAAC
>JAUNVN010000133.1:0-882 GCA_030537655.1 Bowdeniella nasicola
TTGAAGATTATCTGCAGTTGGCTGAACTGATGTGCATCGATGCCTACCACCGAGACGAATCGTGCGGCGCCCACTTTCGCATTGAACACCAAACGGAGCGCGGTGAAGCCAAACGCCGTGACGCCATGTGGGCAACAATTTCCGCCTGGTCACCTGGCAGTGTGCCCCACGAATTCATCTGCCACAGCGAGCCACTGGAATTTCAGGCCGTTGAGCTGAACGTCCGTGACTATCGGTAAGGAGGGAAATGATGCATTTTACGCTAAAAATTTGGCGTCAAGCCCGCCCCGATACCCCGGGGGAATTCGCCACCTACCAGATTGATGATTTAGCCCCCTCGCTTTCGGTGTTGGAAATGCTCGATGCGCTGAATGACCAGCTCATCGCCAATGACGAAGCACCTATCACCTTCGAATCCGATTGTCGCGAAGGGATTTGTGGTGCGTGCGGGATCCTCATTAATGCCCGTCCGCACGGGCCGGCTGCACACACACCGGCATGTCACCAACGGTTATCGAGTTTTCCGAACGGTTCGACCATTACGATCGAACCGTTACGGGCTGCTGCTTTCCCGGTAATTGCCGATCTGATGGTTGAACGCGCACACCTGACCGACGTTCTTGGAGCGGGCGGATCAGCAGAGGTTTTCGCGGGTACTGCACCCGATGCTGATGCGGATCGGATCGATTCCGATACCGCTGAACGTGCGCTTGATTTTGCGGCCTGCATTGGCTGCGGCGCGTGTGTTGCTGCCTGCCCCAATGGTTCAGCCCAACTGTATGTCGGAGCAAAGCTCGGCCATTTATCCGAGTTGAACATTGCGGGCTTAGCGCGCCATCAACGTGCAGAGACGATGGTCGCGCAAGCGGAATCATATTTTGG
>JAUNVN010000133.1:892-4622 GCA_030537655.1 Bowdeniella nasicola
CCGTGCTCCTTGCACGGAGAGTGCCTGAAGGTGTGTCCCGCTGAGATTCCGCTGGCGGCCTTAGCCGTTGCCCAGCGGGAGCGACTAGCAGCAAAACGACGTGAGTTGAAACGCTAATCTCTCCCCGCTCATCAACTGGCGAGCACCCCGATCGGTATCTGACAGGCGCTGGATGCTCACATTCGCGCGAACCTGGATCTGGTCTTACAGGAGCGCACGGGGACGAGCCGGTGGGTGATTCGCCGATGCGTGGCGCACCACCCACCGCCGTGTGGTTTACGCGTCAGCCGGTTCAGTGGAACCTGATTGGCCGGCGTTGACATTGAACAGATCGTATTTTTCGATCGCTTGGCGACTCAAATCCTCATCGACACTGCCATTTTCTGCCAGCGCATAAAGTGCACGGGCAGCCATTGAGTGAGCGTCAATGAAGAAATGGCGGCGGGCAGCTGGCCGAGTATCGGCAAATCCGAAGCCGTCAGCCCCAAGAACATGGTAGTTCTGGTTGATCCACGGGCGGATTTGGTCGGGCAGCATATGGTCATAATCGCTGGTTGCAATTACCGGCCCGGCCGCATTACCAAGTGCCTCAATCAGGTAGGGAACCTTGGCGTTTTCACCTTGATGTAAGAAATTGTGCTGCTCAGCAGCTAGGGCATCACGGCGCAGCTCAGTCCATGAGGTCACCGACCAGACGGCCGCATCCACCCCCCAGTCATCGGCGAGGAGCTCACGCGCTTGCATCGCCCACGGCACCCCAACCCCCGAAGCGAGGAGTTGGACTTTCGGACCGTTTCCACGATGATCCGCGACCCGATGAATACCACGCAAAATGCCGTTTACATCGACATTTTCTGGCTCTTCGGGTTGCAGATACGGCTCGTTGTAGACCGTCAGGTAGTACATCACATCGGGATTACGTGGATCTTCGCCATACATCCGTTGGAGTCCATCGCGAATAATATGACGGATTTCGTAAGCGTAGGCCGGATCGTAATGCACCATTGCCTCATTGGTGGCCGCCAGGATCGGGGAGTGGCCATCCATATGTTGGGTACCTTCTCCAGCCAGCGTGGTCTTTCCAGCTGTGGCACCGATAATGAATCCACGTGCCAACTGGTCGCCGGCCGCCCAGAATTGGTCACCGGTGCGTTGGAAGCCGAACATCGAATAGAAGATGTAAAACGGGATCATCGGCTCACCTTGGGTCGCATAGCTGGTTCCCAGGGTTTGGAAGGCAGCCGCCGAACCGGCTTCATTAATGCCGGTGTGCAGGATCTGACCCTGTTCGGATTCTTTATAGGACAGCATCAAATCGTGGTCAACAGCGGTATAGTTTTGCCCCTTGGTGTTGAAGATTTTAGCTGTAGGGAAGATCGCATCTAACCCGAAGGTGCGAGCCTCATCGGGAATAATCGGCACGATTCGCCGGCCAATTCCCTTATCTTTCATCAGTTCTTTAATCAGCCGGACCAGTGCCATCGTTGTGGCAACTTCCTGATTTCCTGAACCGCGCTGTAATACCTTGTAGGGTTTGTCTCCCGGTAGGGTTAGTTGCCGGATTTCGGGTGCTTTACGTTCCGGTAGGAAACCCCCGAGCGCTTTCCGCCGTTCGAGCATATATTCCAGGGCTGGGTGATCTTCTGGCGGCTTGTAGTACGGCGGGTTGAACGGGTCAGCTTCAATTTCGGCATCGCTAATAGGAATATGCAGCAAATCGCGCAGGGCCTTCAGGTCTTTAACCTTCATCTTCTTCATCTGGTGCGTAGCATTACGTCCAGCGAAGGATGGTCCAAGTCCGTAGCCCTTAATCGTGTGAGCTAAGACGACCGTTGGTTGGCCGGTATGTTCCATTGCTGCCTTGTAGGCCGCATACACTTTGCGGTAGTCATGGCCGCCGCGTTTTAACGCCCAAATTTGCTCGTCGGTCCAATTTGCGACGAGTTTCTTGGTGCGAGGATCGCGACCAAAGAAGTGCTCGCGCACGTAAGCGCCGTCATTTGCCTTATAGGTTTGGAAATCGCCATCGGGGGTGTTATTCATCAGGTGGACGAGGGCGCGGTCCTTATCGGCGTTCAGCAGCGTGTCCCACTCACGTCCCCAAATCACCTTGATGACATTCCAACCAGCACCGCGGAAGAAGGCTTCCAACTCTTGGATAATCTTGCCGTTACCGCGCACAGGACCATCCAGGCGCTGCAGATTGCAATTGATAACAAAAGTGAGGTTGTCCAGCTGCTGCTGTGCGGCGAGTTGCAACATGCCACGTGATTCCGGCTCATCCATTTCGCCGTCACCGAGAAATGCCCACACGTGCTGTTCGGACGTATCTTTAATCCCGCGTTCATGCAGGTAGCGATTCACCCACGCGTTATAAATTGCTTGGGCAGGCCCAAGTCCCATGGAGACGGTGGGAAACTCCCAGAATTCCTCCATCCGGCGTGGATGGGGATAGGAGGGTAATCCTTGACCACCGCGCGGTCGTGAATACTCTTGGCGGAAAGAATCGAGATCCTCTTCGCTCAGGCGTCCTTCAATAAAAGCGCGGGCGTAGTTACCCGGGGCCGCATGGCCTTGAAAATATACCTGGTCGCCACCACCGGGGTGATGTTTACCACGGAAGAAGTGATTGAAACCAACTTCATACAACGTCGCAATGGAAGCGTAGGTGGAAATATGCCCACCGACTCCCACTCCCGGACGCTGTGCACGGGTGACCATTACCGCGGCATTCCAGCGTAACCAGCGACGAAATTCACGTTCGGTTGTTTCGTCACCGGGAAAATACGGTTCGTCATGGACCCCAATCGTATTGACGTAGGGGGTGTTAATCGACGTTGGGATGGAAACGTTGCGTTCCCGGGCGCGTTTGAGCATTGAGAGCAAAATATAGCGGGCACGCGGGCCACCACGGTCCGCAATGAGTGCATCGAGAGAATCGAGCCACTCTTCGGTTTCTTCCGTGTCGATATCTCCAATTTGGCTGAGCAGTCCACTGATCAACGGTTGAGAATTATCTCGTTGAGACACGGGAACCTCGCTTTCTTCGTGTAGGCGTCGGCGCGTGGCGCTTCGACCGGATCGTTCCTATTGTCGGACGAAAAGGGGACTTTTGTCATGTAGAGCCCGAGAGCGTGGCAAAGCCCACGAAGTGCCGCTAGTGTTAGTGACATGCTCGATGCTAAAACCGCTGCGGGCCTCAACAAGGATAGGAGTAAGGTGGCGCACAGTGACGCCACCGCTGAGGTGTCGCGTAAGTTCGGCTTTGTTCCCGGCCAGATTATCCAAGAATTCTATTTTGATGACGATGTCGACATGGAGCTGCGCAGTGATATTGAGTCACTGACCGGTGAGGAACTTGTTGACGAAGATTTCACAAATACCACCGATGCCGCCATTATTTGGTGGCGCGCAGAAGATGCAGAAGTCGACGAACTTTCCGACCTGCTGGTCGATGCGATCGGTAATCTCGATGACGGCGGTGATATTTGGGTGCTCACTCCCAAAGCCGGCCGTGACCAGTACGTTTCCAGTGTCGATATTGAAGATGCGGCATCAACTGCGGGATTGCACGCGTCAGGCACCATCGATGCGGCAACGGACTGGATGGGCATGCGTTTGGTAGTTCGTGCCCCACGTGTGTAATCTATAGCGTGCTGGCAACAGCACGGGCCTGTAGCTCAGTTGGTTAGAGTAGCTGGTTTACACCCAGTTGGTCGGGGGTTCGAGT
>JAUNVN010000134.1:0-4159 GCA_030537655.1 Bowdeniella nasicola
TGGTGTCGCGGTGCATATCACTGAAGATGAGCGTGACGAGCAAGTGCACACCCCAGTCGTGATTGGCCCCAATCACGATATTGATCCGAATGATGTTCTTCCAACATTTGACAACTTACTGATGGAGGCGATGGCTGGCTTTTTGCGCCGAGTCGATGGCCGCCAAATCCTCATTCCACTCTCAGGCGGGGCCGATTCTCGGTTACTACTTGCGCTGCTGCATCGGTTGGGTGCGAACAATGTTATGACTTTCACCTACGGCAAAGCCAATGCCCGTGAACCGGGGATCTCTCGTGACGTCGCCCATGCACTTGGATACCCCTGGCGATTCGTGGAACTCGATGCAAAGCGGATGTACTCCCAGTGGCACCGTCCTAGGACCTCACAATTTTTGCGTGACACCTGGACAGGAGTTGCACTCCCCCACATCCAAGACTGGTACGCCCTGACGGTGCTAGCTAACGATCCAGATATCGCTCCCGATGCTGTTGTCACGCCGGGTCACACGATTGTCGGCAAGGCCCATGCAGATTGGAGTATCGATCCTCGAATTCCTATCGATACCCGGGCAATGACGAAGATTCTCGCTGACCACCATCTCGCGTTACAAGGGCAGAGTGAATATGGCATGAATGTCGCCTATGCCCGTGATCGCATTACCAGTTTCCTCCGACGGTGGTGGCCTAACGAAGACCCTGAACTACGTCGGGCGATCCAGGTTGGATACAACTTGGAAGAACGCCAGGCGAAATACATTTCCAACTCGGTTCGTGCCTACGAATCATTTGGCTTTGATTGGGCACTGCCAATGTATGAACGTCCACTTTGGACCTATTGGCTTGGTGTTCCTCTCGAATTTCGCGATTCGGCTCGTACCCGCTACGTCCATTACGCACATACCATTCACGCCCGTGCTGCTGGCGCCGATGTTGACTACATCACGGGTCCAGCAAATGTACTGCCGCAAGGTCCAATGAATATTGTGCGCACGACACTCGAAAAATTGCATCTGAAACAGCGTGTAGATGCGACATATCGTGCATTGGTCGAGTTGCACCACCCCATGGGCTATGAAGCACTTGTAGGTGATCTATCGCGGGCAGCGCTCGCAGCTCGACTTTTTGGTGGAACATCAATTATTGGCGTGTACTGCGACCTATTTCTTGCAAACCGGTGGGCTCCCGGCGATGGAATTGTCCCCGTGCCGTAGCACTCGCCACTCATTTAGTCATTAGCTACGGGCTCACTCCGGCGATCAAACCTCCGCGCAGCAAGCAGCGACAGCCCTGTCATACAAAGCAGACACCCTGCCATGATGGCTCCAAGCACGTAAGTGGTCTCTAGCAACGGGTAGGGCGATAGCGACAGCCAGGTCAGGGGTGCGACACAGTAGAGAATTGCAAATCCCAGCAGCCAATGTTGGGTCCCCGTGACGACGAACATGTTCGAGATCGGTGAGGTGATCAAATTGAAAAACAACCACGGAATCAGCGCTCGCGCAAAATAGCCAGCATCCTCCCAGCCGGAACCGAACACAATCGGAAAAATCCACGGTGCCAACCAGTACAACAACGCAAATGGCCCAATACCAATGAGGGTGGCACGCTTAATTGCTCGACGCACTTCCGCAAACATTGCGCCTGGGCGCACCAGGGAGAGTTTTTGGAAAAACACCTGCGAAACTGCCGAGTTAATCAGCGTGACAGGAACTTGGACTGCTTGGTATGCAAGTAAATACTGTCCCAGTGAGGCGATAGAAATAGAGCCGATCAACAGGTTGATCCCGTTGGTACGTACGGAATCGACAAGTACATTCGGACCGTTGAGAACCGGCATTTTCCAGTGCTTGCGAGCCAGCTGTCCCATAGTCGGGGCGCCTTTGGTATCCAAAGCACGCAAATCCGATGCTTTCCGAGAAAGATTGAAAAATGCGTAAACCTGTCCAATCAGCTGACCAAAAAGCAAACCCGGCAGCGTGATGATTCCCAACCATCCACATACGACCTGCCCACCGGAGGAACCAACTTGGCGTTCAATTCGATTACGCGCAATGGTTTTGTAGTCGGTTTTCCGGTTGTACCAATATTGCAGCATTGTCGCGCCAGCGGTGAACAGCGTTGAGACACCAATGAGCGGCATCCACCTCGCAACAGCTTCGGAATAGTGCTCGGCGAGAATCGGGCGCAATAGCCAACTGATAATCCCGCCAAGCACCGAAACCGCGACGATGATCCGAAAGGATAGCTGGACAAGCACCTTCGCTGCTCGGTCATCATGCTCCAGCATGATGGCAAGATCAAATCTGCCTGCCGCAATCGCGATAAGGATCGCAGCAATCGAGTTGAACGTCCCAAGCTCACCCCACGTAGTACTGGAAAAATAACGCGTGATGATCATCATCATGCCGAAGACGATCACTTGGGCTATTGCTGTGCCCGAAACGAGAGTAAGTACGTGGCGTAGGAACGGGGACGAGCTATCAACCGATTTGATATAGCTTACTAAGCGCTTGAACACGATATCTTTGGGTGTCAGAGATGACGTGCTTCGCCTGCAGCTGCCGCATCAAGAATCGCCTGAACTACCTCCAGCGTACGCACGCCTTCAGCCATGGAGACATGGTCATTGCGTTCACCGAGGATCGCATCACGGAAGTTTTCTTGTTCCACCCGCAATGGCTCGCGCTTTTCCAGGGCAAAGCGGGTGACTTCACCCTCTGATACGCCGCGGAAGTTTGCCACTTGAGTCCACTCGATTGGAATGGTGCCATTGCGGTAGAAGGTGAGATCCCCCAGGGCCGTATCGGCAACGAGCGCGCCTTTTTCTCCCGTAACGATCGTGGTGCGATCTTTAAATGGCGTCAGCCAGTTCACCAGGTGATTGACCAGCACCCCATTTGCCATCCGGCCGGAAACCGTCACCATATCTTCGTGTTCGCGTCCCGACTTGTAGGCGGTTTGCGCAAAGACCACCTCATAGGTGGAGCCCGCAACCCACGCGGCGAGATCAACGTCGTGAGTCGCGAGATCTTTAACTACCCCAACATCGGAGATCCGTGCAGGAAATGGTGACTGCCGCCGGGTGGAGATCTGGTAGATCTGCCCGAGGAGTCCTTCTTGGATTTTCTGTCGCATCGCCAGCAGGGCCGGGTTACAGCGCTCAACGTAACCAACCGCGCCGATAAGATTGGCATCAGCGAATGCTTTCGCAACCCGGCGCCCCGATTCGACATCATGCGCGATTGGCTTTTCCACCATGGTGTGCACACCCGCGGCCGCTAGCGCCAGCGCCGCTTCTTCGTGGTAGACGGTCGGCACGGCTACCATCGCGGCATCGAGTTTCTGATCAATAAGTGCATGCACATCCGGCAGTACTTCCAGACCTTTTGCCACCCCGAATCGGTCACCACCCGGGTCAGCGATTGCTACCAGGTCCATCCCTGGGGTTTCGCGGATGACGCGGGCGTGGTGCCGCCCCATTGATCCGATACCAAGCAGGCCTACACGCAGGTTCGCCATTGGTTATGCACCTGCCTTCGCACAGGCATTCACGCCGGTGACAATACGTTCCAGATCGGCTTCACTCAAAGAAGGATGGACTGGAAGTGAGACAACCTCAGCAGCCGCAGCTTCAGTTTGCGGCAGGTGCAGCTCGGGAGCAAAGTGCGCAAGTGATTCCAGACGATGGTTCGGGATCGGATAGTACACGCCCGAACCAACCTGATGTTCCTCTTTGAGAGCCTTTACGAAACGATCCCGATCGGTGCCTTGTACCCGGATGGTGTACTGGTGGTAGACATGTACGGCACCGTTCGCAACCGGTGGCACGACAACACCTTCCAGATGCGCATCCAGGTAAGCCGCATTCGCCTGCCGGGTTTGAGTCCAGGCATCGACCTTAGCGAGTTGGACACGGCCAATCGCTGCGTGAATATCAGTCATGCGGTTGTTCAGACCAACCAGTTCGTTCGCGTATTGACGTTCCATCCCCTGGTTACGTAACAGCCGAACACGCCGCGCGGTTTCCGGGTCGGCGCACGACACCATACCGCCTTCGCCCGAGGTCATATTCTTTGTCGGATACAGCGAGAACATGGCAAAAGTACCGAAGGTACCGACCATCTCTCCGTGCAGACTGGCGCCGTGTGCCTGGGCGGCAT
>JAUNVN010000134.1:4169-4614 GCA_030537655.1 Bowdeniella nasicola
CGCAACTCACCCATATTGGCGGGATGTCCATACAGATGGACAGGCAAAATCCCCTTGGTTTTATCAGTAATGGCCGCTGCAACTGCCTTGGGATCCAAACAGAAATAATCCGGTTCAATATCGGCAAAGACCGGAGTTGCTCCGGTCAATGCGACCGAGTTACCGGTGGCGGCGAAAGTAAATGACGGCACAATCACTTCATCACCCGGGCCGATACCCGCTGCGAGTAAGCCCAGGTGCAGTCCGGAGGTACCGGAGTTCACCGCAACACATTCACGTCCGGAGACCATTTGTGCGGAGAATTCCTTTTCGAATTCAGCGACCTGTGGACCCTGGGCGATCATGCCTGAGCGCAGCACCCGGTCTACAGCTTCGCGTTCTTCTTTGCCAATGATCGGTTTTGCTGGCGGGATGAAATCGTTACTCATGAACCTTCCACTTCTGT
>JAUNVN010000135.1 GCA_030537655.1 Bowdeniella nasicola
TCGCTCGCGGCCCGTGCACTTTGGAAAATCCCGAACTGTTCTCCTATCGTCGCGATGGCACTGATGAGCGGATTGCGACCGCCGCGCTGGCACGCACCAGCTAGGACTAGGGCACAATTGCGCCGACACGCCGCGGCGGATGCACTCATTCACACCGATTAGCGCGTAGCGTTAAAGCACACCGATTTACCACCTAAGGAGCAAAACAATGGCGGGCGTGTTCCGAAAAACCATGTCGCTGTTCGCACTGGATCCCCAAGAAGAGGACTACCGTGACGATCGCGCATATGACGAAGGTATCGACGAGGAATATCCGGAAGAGGAAAGCTACAGCGCTGAGGTGACCCCGCTGCATGCCGATCAGGGAGCATCCGTAGCGAGTATCGATCAGGATATGTATCGGATTGTCACCTTCCATCCGCGTGCCTATGAAGAAGCGCGCTCCATTGGAAGTGCCTTCCGTGAAGGGATCCCGGTCATTTTGAATCTTACCGATGTGCCAGAAGCCGATGCGAAGCGGATCCTCGATTTTTGTTCCGGACTGGTTTATGGACTTGATGGTGGGATTGAAAAAGTCACCCAACGTGTTTTCTTGCTCTCCCCGGCAACCGTTGAGGTCTATCGTGACGAGCAGGATTCTCGTCCGTTACACCAGATTGGTTAGGAAAGTAGGCCGACGCTGACTCTCATCTTCTTACTGCTCGCACGCCTGTGTTCCCTCTACATGTTCGTGCTGCTCGCACGGGTGATTTTTTCGTGGATCCAGGTATTTAACCCGCAATGGCGACCACGTGGGGTACTGCTGGTGGTAGCCAACCTCATCTACGCACTGACCGACCCGCCAGTGCGTGCGGCCGGTCGGCTGGTGCCGCCATTGCGCCTGGGTAATGTTGGGCTCGATGTTGGATTCCTTATCGTGGTGATCGGTGTTATTATTCTCGAGCGAATCTTCCTGATGTTAGCCTTTAGGTTCTAGTTAATTGCCAGGATTCGGTGATTACTTGGCCTGTTTGGGCTTGTGAGACGCAAAATTAATCAAATATCAGGTAAGGTTACTTCTAGTGCACAGCGAAGGCTGTGCCCATCTGCAACTACGATCACGAGGTGGCGACTATGGCGCTGTTAACAGCGGACGACGTCCTCAACAAAAAGTTCCAGCAGACGAAGTTCCGTGAAGGCTACGATCAGGTTGAAGTCGATGACTTCCTTGACGAAGTCGTTGTAACGCTGCGGACGATTTCGACTGAGAACGAAGAACTGAAGGCAAAGCTCGCTGCCGCTGAGCGCCGCATTAGCGAATTGGGGCAGTCCGGCGCAGGCTTTGCGCCGGCGGCTGAGCAGGAAGAACCGACCGTTGAAGCGGTGGAAGAACCTCCGGCAGCACAACCCCAGGTTGAGCCAGTACCGAGCGAACCGGTTGCGCAAGTGCCTCAGGATGAAGATAACGCCCAGTCTGCCGCAGGGATGTTGGCACTGGCGCAGCGGCTGCACGACGAATACGTGCGTAATGGCCAGGATGAATCCGAACGGATCGTGGCCGAAGCCCGCCAGCGCGGTGAAGGGATCGTCAAGGAAGCGGAAGACAAGTACAACAACACCTTGGCGCAGCTTGAAAAAGAACGCTCACTGCTTGAGCGTAAGATTGATGAACTGCGCACCTTCGAACGTGATTACCGTTCGCGCTTGAAGAACTACCTCGAATCGCTGCTGAAAGATATGGAAGCAAGCCCTGAGGGTATCTAACTGATTCTTCACACCAACAGCCGAAAGACGGCACCGGATCAAAGGTGCCGTCTTTTCGCGCGCGAACAGTCAGGAGCCTCGTGACCAACACCTCGCGCCCGACTCCTTCCACCTTTCCGGTCCTGGCAATTGCTGGGATCTGTGTGATTGTTGACCAGGTCAGCAAATGGTGGGCACTGTCCAGTCTTGTCCCAGGCGAATACCACGCGCTCGTGGGTCAGTTCTTTGGAATCCAGCTGATTTCCAATCCCGGTGCCGCATTTTCACTCGGTGACGGCCACACGTGGATTTTCACGGTGATTGCGGCGGTGGTTGTCATTGGTGCCTGGTGGATACTCGGGCGCATAACCAACCGCGCCTGGCGTGTGACAATTGCGGTCTTTTTGGGTGGCGCGATTGGAAATCTGATCGACCGGCTCATCCAACCTCCCGCATTTGCGCGGGGCCACGTCATTGACTTTTTGGCCTATTCCAACTGGTTTGTTGGCAATATTGCCGATATTTTCCTAGTGGGTGCAGCCCTTGCGATCGGTGGTCTTACCATTGCTTCCGTACCACTGGAATACCGCGAGGTAGCAGATGAATCCTGAACGACGCTACCTGCCGGTTCCCGACGGTCTGGTCGGTGAGCGCGTTGACCGAGCCCTCGCGCGCCTGCTTGGGCTTTCGCGCGCACAGGTCGGCAAACTGATCGCCGACAACCAGGTGCGTATCGATGGCGAACTTGCGAAAGCATCGATGCGGCTTGGTGCTGGCGCGATGTTAGACGTGCATATTCCCGGTCCGAAACAGCCCGCCCCCGACATCAAAGTTGATGGGATGCGCATTATTCACGATGATCCCGATATTGTCGTAGTTGACAAACCGGTATGGGTTGCGGCCCATGCTTCACGTGGGTGGAGTGGTCCGCATGTTGTTGGTTCACTTCGTGCCAGTGGGTTTCGTATCACCGGTTTGGGACCGGTGGAACGCGAAGGGATCGTCCATCGTCTCGATGTGGGAACCACCGGAGTGATGGTGGTGGCGAAATCGGACCGTGCCTATAGCGAACTGAAAGCAGCCTTCCGTGAACGGCGTGTGACGAAGCGCTATCTCGCGCTTGCGCACGGCGAATTTGCCCATCGGGTCGGCACGATTGAAGCACCGATCGGACATGCAGGGGGAAACGCCTGGAAGATGGCGATTCGCGATGATGGCAAACCAGCGATCACCCATTATCGGGTGCAGCACACCTACCCGCGCGCCAGCTTGGTGCAGGTAGAACTCGAAACGGGACGCACCCACCAAATCCGGGTGCACTGCGCTGCCATTGGTCATCCCCTCCTTGGCGATACCCTCTACGGGGCGAGCGCCGATATGGCGAATGAACTGGGCTTAACCCGCCAGTGGCTGCACGCGAGCGAACTGCATTTCATTCACCCGGGAACCGGCATGCCAGTGACCTACCGCGCTCCCATTCCCGCGGATTTACAAGCAGCACTTGATCACATTGCGAGTGAAGGGCAGAACTGCTGATGATTACCCACCGAATTGTGCAGGGGCTTGACGATCTCCGTACGGCCCGCGATATTCGCTATCACGTTTTCGTTCGCGAACAGCAGGTCCCACTAGTTTTAGAAGTCGATGCGCGTGATGAAAAGGCGGTGCACGTGCTGTTGTGCGCCGATGGGCAACCGATTGGCACCGGGCGGTTGCTTAGTGACCCGCACCAAGACCATATTTGTCATCTTGGACGCGTTGCGCTGCTGCGCGCTTGGCGCGGACGCGGCTATGGTGCCGCACTCATGCGTGCCTTAGCAGCCGAAGTCGATCACGTCGTGCCGCGCGGTGAACGGCCGCGAGTGCTCGCACTGTCAGCGCAATGCTATGCGATCGGTTTTTACGAAAAACTTGGCTATCGGCTCACGGAAACTCCGCGTTATCTCGATGCGGGTATCTGGCATCGCGATCTGCGCAAAGAAATCGACTGATACGCCACACATAAAGAAAAAATCCTAAATAACCTGCACGCCAGCCAGGAGTGAGCGTAGAGTAGTTGGGTGCACTACCACCAGCGCGCTCGCGCCCACCGCGTCCTATTCCATCGCGGCGATCTGCTTCATCGCATTCTTGCCGATCCGCCGGGCTATCCCGAATGGAATCCCGGTCTTGAACGGATTGAAAAAGCGGACGATGGCGGCTTTCATATCGTGACCAAACGCCTGTTACGCGGCCGCCTGACGATCGCAACCACCAGTCATCACGTCGCCGTAACAATCGATTTGCCCGGCCTACACGAGATTTCGCACTGGGAGCTGCATGATGATGGCGCCCGCACTCATATCACGCACGCATTGCGTTGGCGCGGAGCGCTTGTCTCAGTCATTGATACCGACGTGATCCGTGCCCAACCAGCCAAGCGACTCTTACGGCTGAACACTGCTGCAGAGCAGCTGCGGGCCACCTTGGCAAATTAACGCCTTGGCGGCGCGCAACACGCCGCTGCCAGGTATCTCACACCAGCAGGAGTACACAGGCGTGTAATGCTGTATCCTTCGAGATTTTGCCCGGCTGTGAGCCACTCGGCAGGTCCAGTTCCCGAATCGGCGAGCACGTGCTCGTTAGACTGCCACCATGGCTGGCGGTAACGATTTTGTGCATTTACACGTTCACACTGAGTACTCGATGCTCGATGGGGCGGCAAAAATTGATGCCCTGTGCGATGAAGTGGCGCGTCTGGGACAACCGGCCGTTGCCATGACCGATCATGGCTACGTCTTTGGTGCCTATGAG
>JAUNVN010000136.1:0-513 GCA_030537655.1 Bowdeniella nasicola
GCTTACGGCGGGGTGGACGCGGTGATTGACCACCTGATTAGCCTGGCAGTCACCAAGCTGTTTGCCACCGGCGTGAATGAACAGCTACTGTCGGTCACCTTCGCTGATGGGTCAAGCCACCCGATGTATTTCCGCGATTTCGTTTCAGGTGCCCTGGTTGCCAATATTGTTGACCGGGTGAAAAAAGCGGCGGTGAAAGACTATCTCGACCTTGGTGAGCGGGGGATCCGTACCAGCCACATGCAGGCCGCAATCGTCCAAGAGATGCGCGAACATGAGGATTTACGGGCCACCACAGATCCGGACGAGTGGGCACGCGTACTTGGACGCTCAGGTCAACGTGTCGTTGAGGTCACCCCGGCAGAGCGGAGTGACCAATGAGTGCCAACCTGCATCGCGTGATCGGCATGGAAACCGAATACGGTCTCACCGAGGTGGGAACCACATTCGATCCGATTGTGCTCTCCGGTGATATCGTGCGCGCCTACGCGGCCGATGTGCCGCACGTGCGCT
>JAUNVN010000136.1:523-4501 GCA_030537655.1 Bowdeniella nasicola
GTTTTCGTCTTCCCCGCACTCTTGCTGACCCCTCAATGCTCACCGATGATCCCGACCGAGCTGCACCTTCGGGCCCGCACACCCGCGTTGCGGTTGCAACCGCCCCATCGCGTGGCAGTGGACCAGCCAATGCGGTACTTACCAATGGGGCGCGGCTGTATGTTGATCATGCCCATCCGGAATACTCCGGCCCCGAAGTGCTCTCAGCCCGCGATGCAGTGCGGTGGGATCGTGCGGGCGATGCGATTATGATGCGTGCCGTTGAACGCCTGGGTGCAGCGGGCCGGAAGGTAGCGATTTATAAAAATAACGTCGATGGTAAAGGCGCGAGCTACGGCACCCATGAAAACTACCTGATTGATCGCAAACTGGCCTTTGGTGATGTCGTCCAGCACCTGACGACCTTCCTGGTTACACGCCAACTGGTTACCGGTGCCGGTCGAGTAGGTATTGGTCAACGCAGTGAAGAAGCTGGTTTTCAAATTTCCCAGCGTGCCGACTACATCGAAACCGATGTCGGATTGCAAACCACCTATGAGCGCCCAATTATCAATACCCGCGATGAACCGCACTGCGATGCGCGCCGATTTCGACGCCTGCACGTCATCGTTGGGGACGCCAACCGCTTCGATGTTGCCAACTATCTGAAAGTCGGGGTCACCTCCCTGGTGCTGTGGCTGCTCGAACGCGGTCACGTGCCGCTGCAACTTGATGCCCTCTGCCTTACCGCACCGGTCGTGGACATGTGGGGGGTTTCGCACAACCCCTTTGATCATCAGCTCTCCACCCAAACCGGTCGGTATACCGCCCTTGATGTCTTGCGGATCATTCGTGACCTTATCGGTGAGGCCCTCAATGCCGATGGCATTGACAACCGTGAAATCTGGCAGGTGCTTGACACCTATACGCGCGTGCTTGACGGCTTGGATCACGATCCAGCCAGCGTTGCTGCCGATGTGGAATGGGTGGCCAAACGTGAGCTGTTAACCCGGTTGAAAGACCGACGCAACCTCAGCTGGGATGCCCCGGCAATTCGCGCTGCCGATCTGCAGTGGCACGAACTTTCTGACCGGTCGCTCGTTTCGATGCTGCAGCGCGCTGGGCGGGTGACCCGCCTTGTTGACGACGATGAGGTGAATGCCGCGATCACCACGCCACCCACCGATACCCGCGCGAGTATCCGCGGGGCGATGATTACACATTTTTCTGACCGTATTTACCAGGCGAGCTGGTCACGTATCAGTGCCCAACACCCCACTGAGCGGGGGGCAGTGACCATCACGATGCCCGACCCATACGGGTCGATACCTTTCACGCACTACGCTGACCTCAGCTACGCCGACGCGATTGCCACACTGGAGTAAGACCAATGAAACGTGAATTTATCCGCCCGCGTGCCCCACGCGAACAAGAACAGGAAGAAGACATCACGTTGGCGCCGCAACGCCACGTTGATGAAATGGATGCGCTACTGGACGAGATTGACGGCGTCTTGGAAGAAAACGCGGAATCCTTCGTCCAGGGATTCATCCAAAAGGGTGGCCAATGAGCCGCCGGATTGTCGGCATTGAAACCGAATATGGGATTACCTGTGCGCCACATACCAGTGGCAAGCCACCCCTGGATGCGGAAGCTGCTGCCGCAAAACTGTTCGCACCTATTGTCGCCAAGGGACGGTCAACCAACGTTTTTTTACCCAAGGGGGGACGGCTGTATCTCGATGTGGGCGACCACCCCGAATACGCCACCGCTGAATGTGACCAGGTGAGTGACCTCCTTGCGCAAATCCGTGCCGGTCACGACCTGATCGCGGATCTGGCAGCGCAGGCCAACCGGGCACTTGTTGCCGAGGGGATTGACGGAACGATCCACATCTTCCGCAATAACGCCGACTCGCGGGGGAACTCCTACGGATGCCACGAAAACTATCTGATTGGCCGACATGCCGACTTTCATCAGCGGGTAAGCCGACTCGTTCCGTTTTTTGTCACCCGCCAAATCGTGGTGGGTTCAGGTTATTTGAAACTCAAACGCGGACGGGTATCGTACGGTTTTTCCCAGCGCGCCGACCAAACCTGGGATGCAATCTCCTCAGCTTCCACCCGTTCACGCCCGATTATCAATACGCGAGATGAGCCGCATGCTGATGCGCAACGCTTCCGGCGAATGCACGTCATTGTTGGTGACACCAATGTGTGTGAAGCGGCCACCCTCGCGAAAGTTGAGGTCACGCTGCTGGTATTGCAGGCGGCTGAAGCCGGGGTGCTACCCGAGGTGGAACTTGTTGATCCCATGCGAGCCATCCGCGAGGTATGTCAGGATCTGAGCGGCACGGTGAAAATCGATGTGGTGGGGCACGGGGCGCGCACCGCAGTGGAAATCCAACGGATGTATCTCGATGCGATTACGAAGCTGAACGTGTCATATAGCGCCAATCAGCGCTATGCGTTAGATCTGTGGGATCGCGGCCTTACGGCTGTCACCACTGGTGACACCTCCGCGGTGGATACCGAATTGGATTGGGCAATTAAGAAAAAACTCCTCGATCGGCAAGTTGAACGTGGGGTCACCTACGATTCGATGCTCGCGAGTCGACTGATGCTTGCCTACCACGACATCACGGCGGCTGGCTTGAGTGACACAATGGAATCGCGCGGCATGATGCGTCGAATCACCACGCCCAGTGAGGTCGAGGCCGCACTGACCACCCCGCCTGCGACCACCCGCGCGCACCTGCGCGGCCGGTTTATCGCCGCGGCAGAAGCTAACCGACGTGACTACAGTGCCGATTGGACCCACGTGCGCCTACGTGATGACCGCGGCACAACACTGCGCCTGGATGATCCCTATGCCACCAGTGATCCGCGCGTCGATGAACTGATAGCGTTAATGCCCAGAAGTGTTCCCGATATGCCCTGGTGTTAACCGATGCGATCTGCCCTGCGCACCCTAGCGGCCGTGGTGGTGGCAACCACGCTGGTTGCTGGCTGCACTCCCACCCCGAGTAGTGATCCAAGCGAAGATACGCAACGTGTCATAGTTGAAGGCTCACTCGGTTCGGTCCCCACCGTGACAGTACCCGACGATTTGCAGGTACGCGAGCGCCAACACTGGACGGCCATTGTCGGTAGTGGCCACCAACTCCAACCCGATAGTGAAGCGATCGTGGTGGTCAACACCTTCGATGCGGCAACCGGTGAGGTGGTTGATCGACCCGGCACCGGGATTCCACAGATCGTTACCGTCAGCACCGATGGGGTGGGGCCCGAACTTGCTGAGCTGCTCACAAATGCCTATGAAGGTGATCGCCACGTCCTGTTGGAACCCGTACACACCTCCGATGTCGACATACTCGTGACCGTGGTCGATATTTTGCCCGGTGAGGCAAGCGGACCAGCCCAACCAACCCCGAAGGGACTTCCCGACCTGATTAATGTTGATGATCGCAATCAAGCGGTGGCAATGGGGGACAAGCCCGCACCGGAAGCATTGCAGAGCGTGACAATTATCGCCGGCACTGGCGCGCAGGTGCGGTTGGAAGACACCGTGATCATTACGTTTACCACCACGCATTGGCAAACTGGGGAAGTCATTGAAACCTCCGGTGCCCACACCCCGGTGACCCTGGATGTGGCCGAAGCGATGTCGGGACTGCGGGCAGGCCTGGTTGATCAGCGCGTCGGTTCGCGGCTGCTGTTAGTCATTCCTCCCGAAGATGGGACCGGAACGGACACGCTAGTAATGGTGGTTGATATTTTGGCGGCATATCCTGCCGAGGCACACGAAGATGAGGACGAATAGGACGTGGGGATCACCCACGTGGCGGCAAGGGCCCCAGCGGTCGGGCCGCACCGTCCCAGATAGGGAAGTGTGTTGTGTTGGCGGTGCCAGGGCAGCCAAAACTCTGACCAGTCATACTCATCACGAGCGCGCACCCGCGCGTGGCGGAGCCGGTGGGGCGCTGTGCACCACACGCGC
>JAUNVN010000137.1 GCA_030537655.1 Bowdeniella nasicola
CTCGTGAAGGCGAACAGCTCACCACCCTCGATGATGTAACGCGTACCTGCTCACGTGAAGATCTGCTCATCACCGATAGCAATGCGAAGCGACCACTCGGATTTGCCGGAGTGATGGGAGCGGCAAATACCGAAGTGAGTGAAAACACCACTGCGGTACTGATCGAAGCGGCTCATTTCGACCCGGTTTCTATTGCGCGCACAGCTCGGCGCCACCGGTTGCCATCAGAAGCGGCAAAACGGTTCGAACGGGGGGTGGATCCGCAACTGCCACCACTTGCAGCCCAGCGGGTAGTCGAACTGTTGGAAACCTATGCTGGCGGACAGGCCGATAGTGCCGTTGGTGATATCAATGAAACCCAAAAACCCGCGCCGCTTCCGTTTGCTGCCCGAGAAGTGGTGGAACTGGCGGGTATCGATCTGCCCAGCGATGAAATTAAACAGATCCTGATCGACATTGGCTGCCAGGTCAGTGGCAAGGACACCGAATGGCAGGTCACCCCGCCAACGTGGCGGCCCGATCTGGGTGAAGGGTGCACACTGGTGGAAGAAGTCGCACGCATTGCTGGCTACGACAAGATTCCCTCAATTATTCCAGCCGCCCAGGTTGGTCACGAGGTTTCTACAGCCCACCGCCTGCGGCGCACCATCGCACGCACACTTGCTGAACACGGGATGGAAGAGGTCCTCTCATTTCCCTTTACCGGGCCGGACCGGCTAGGTCTTGATGCCTCCGATCCCCGTCAGCGGCGATTGAAACTCGCCAATGCACTGGCTGATGACGCACCATATCTGCGGTCACACCTCCTGTCGACCCTGATTGATACTGCCGTACGTAACCATCACCGCGGTGCGGACCGCATTGCCGTGATGGAACTCGGCATGGTGGTGATTCCACGTGAATTGCGTCAAACTCCGCTACCTGCAGTTGGCCAACGTCCCAGTCAGGCAGACCTGGATGCGATTGCCGCAGTAGTCCCGCATCAGCCGTGGCACGTTGCCGGGGTGCTTGCCGGTCCGGTAAGCCTTGGCACCGCATTGACACCAGCACGTCAATTTGATTGGGCTGATGCCATCGAATTAGCCAAGTTAGCTGCGGAAAGTGTCGGTGCGAAACTCGATGTTAGTGCCGGCGAGATCATTCCATTCCACCCGGGACGGTGCGCGCGTTTGAGCGTTGGTGACCTCGAGGTCGGCTACGCGGGTGAACTCCATCCACGTCAATGCGAAAACCTCGATCTGCCTGCTCGCACTGTTGCCTTTGAACTTGATCTTGACGCACTCTTTACCACGATCGATCCGGAGCCGCACCATGTGGCTCACGTGTCCACCTTCCCGATGGCCAAAGAGGACTTTGCCTTTGTCGTCGATGATTCTGTCACCGCTGCCAGTGTGATCGCGGTGGTCAAAAAGGCCGCCGGGACGCTGGGTGAAGATGTGCGGATCTTCGACATTTATCGCGGTGAAGGAATTGGCAGCGGGCGTTACTCGATTGCGGTGGCGGTAAAACTGCGCGCCGGCGACCATACGCTCACTGCCGAAGAGATCCACCGGGTGCGTAACCGAGTTATTCAGGCTGCCGAAACACAGCTTGGGGCCCAGCTACGCAGCTAGTTGACCAGATAGACTCAAAGCAGCACGGACGTTTCCGCAAAGGAGGGGACCGGAAATGAAAGTACTCGTCGTTGCTGCTTCTGAACACGGTGCAACTACCGAAGTGGGCGAGGCGATTGTAGCGGAGCTTGAGCGCCTTGGGCACGAAGCGATGCTAATACCGCCCCAAGATGTCGATGACCTTAACGGCATTGATGCGATCGTGCTTGGTTCGGCTGTCTATATGACGCAGTGGATGGAATCGGCACGCAATTTCGTGCAGCGATTCCGCCCGCAACTGCGTGAAATTCCGCTGTGGACTTTCTCGTGTGGATTGGCGGGGGTGCCGAAAGGCAATGTGCAAGACCCACGTCGAGTCGGCCCGGTATTGCTGTCGGTCAATCCCATTGACCACGAGGTATTTAAAGGCCGTCTTGATTTGGGCAAACTGAACCTGCGTGAACGGACCGTCGCGCGCTTGGGACACGCCCCTGAAGGTGACTATCGCGAATGGGATAAAATTCGGGCATGGGCGAAAGAAATCGGCACCATCTTGCGCGAACAAGAAGCGCTCGGTTAATTTCACCTCGCACCACACGTCCGCGTCTTTGAGGGCGGCAGGTAGTATCGAGATACAAGCAATCTCGATCAAACGTTGGCAAAAGTGAACAAAGGACAGGAAACGTGAAGGCAGTACCCGCAACCAAAGTCGCAAGACAAGCAGCCGTCGTGCGGATCTTGGGAGAAAATGCGGTGCGTTCACAGGCCGAACTTGCCGCACAGCTCGCTAAGCGCGGCATCCATACGACCCAGGCAACGCTCTCGCGTGACCTGGTTGAACTTGGTGCCCAAAAAATCCGCCGGGCCGATGGCACATTTGCCTATCACGTCCCCACCGATGCGCCCGAACCACAAGATCACCAAACCGCGAACTTGCGGTTAGCGCGACTGGCATCCGAATTGGTGGTCTCAGCGGACTATTCGGGTAACCTCCTGGTATTGCACACCACGCCGGGGGCGGCTGAATATCTCGGGCGGGCTCTGGATTCAGCACTGGGGGTGGCGGCCCTGGGGACGGTCGCTGGTGATGACACGACCGTGACGGTGATGCGTTCGAGTGAATTCGCCTCAGATATTTGTGCGCGAATCCTAGCTGGGCTACCTCCGATTACCTAAATTGTTGGTTTTCGGCTCGCGCCGACTACGCTAGCGGTAGTTCATTGATCAACACCGAAGGAGAGGCGGACATGAGCGATCTGCTCACGGAGCTGCAGTGGCGAGGATTTATCTCCCAACATACCGATCTTCAATCCCTACGGGAAGCACTGGACTCCGGGCCGGTCACCTTCTATTCCGGCTATGACCCAACTGCCCCCTCCCTCCATCACGGTCATCTCGTCCAGTTGATTTTGATGCAACACCTGCAACGCGCCGGGCACCGGCCCATTGCATTAGTCGGGGGTGCAACCGGGCTGATCGGTGATCCACGTATGAGTGGGGAACGTACCTTAAATGAAGCGGACGTCGTTGCCGGATGGGTCGAAAAACTGCGCGATCAAATCGGGCGGTTCCTTTCCTTCGAAGGAGATAACGCCGCCATTATGGTCAATAATCTTGACTGGACCGGCCCGCTGTCAGCAATCTCGCTGATGCGCGATATTGGTAAACACTTCCGAATGGGCACCATGTTGGCCAAGGAATCGGTTGCCGCACGTTTAAAGAGTGATGAAGGCCTGTCGTTCACCGAGTTTTCCTACCAGCTCCTGCAAGCTAATGACTTCCTCCAGCTCTACCGCACTCATAATTGCATCTTGCAGACCGGCGGTAATGATCAGTGGGGAAATATCGTTGGTGGCGTTGACTATGTGCGCAAGGTTGAAGGTGTCAATGTGCATGCGCTGACCACACCGCTCCTGACCAAAGCCGACGGGACGAAATTCGGAAAATCTGAAGGCGGTGCGGTCTGGTTAGATCCGCAGTTAATGAGCCCGTATGCCTTCTACCAGTTCTGGATCAATGTCGATGATGCCGATGTCGAAAAACTCCTAAAAATCTTCACCATGTTGAGCCGGGAAGAAATTACGGCGCTGATGGCCGATCATCAAGCAAACCCCGGCGCGCGTGCTGCCCAGCGCACTCTTGCCGCAGCAGTGACATCCCTGGTACACGGGGAGCAGGCAGCAACCGATGTCCAATCGGCCAGTCAAGCTCTGTTTGGTCGCGGTGAAATCGGGGCGCTGGATGGTGACACATTCCGCGATGCAACCGCGCAGCTCCCCAGCGCAAATCTCGAACTTGGTCGCACCACGATTGTCGACGCACTTATTGCTACGGGGCTCGAAAAGGGTCGCAGTGCAGCCCGGCGTACCGTTGCCGGGGGAGGCGCCTATCTCAACAATGTGAAGGTAACCGACGAGGACGCCCCGATCACGAGTGACGACCTCTTGGCCGGTGGGCGCGTGTTGATCCGCAAAGGCCGAAAGAACCTTGCTGTCCTGACAACTTCCGAAAAGTGAAGTGCGCCACTAACTGATTTTCCGCGTAATCCGAGGCCGAGTTTTCCTCGAGATTACGCGGAAAATTTGCTTTGTGGGGGAGGGGCTGTGTGGATTTGACCCGCACGGACGGCCGGGGTAATGTTCTTATTCGTTGCCGCAAGCGAGCGATCGCCGAGGCAACATCGGAGTGGACCGCCACGATGATCGCCTACAGATGTTGGAGATCACACCGGATCTGATTTGACAGGGTTTCGCCGCCCTGCTAGATTAGAAATCCGGATCGGGCAGTCGCCCGAAACGCAAATCACCTACTCTTTCGCCGATTAATTTCGGTTGCGAGGGTTGTGTGGTGGTTTCTTGATAACTCAACAGTGTGTCATTGTTTATTTTTGTGATGC
>JAUNVN010000138.1:0-4125 GCA_030537655.1 Bowdeniella nasicola
GTCGCTCAAAAACGGCAGGGAACCTCAGATGCGGCGACCATTCGTGTGTGGGCAATGGCCAATGGAATCGCGATTTCCGATCGTGGGCGAATTCCTGCCGAAATTCGTGAGGCCTATTTGCGTGCGACCCAAATGTCCAGCGGCGAATAGGTACGCCGCCAGCTGACCGCAACCAAAGGAAAACCGATGACTTACACACTCGTGCTCGTCCGCCACGGCCAAAGTGAGTGGAATGCGAAAAACCTCTTCACCGGCTGGGTCGATGTTGACCTGACCGAACAGGGGGTGGCAGAGGCGAAACGTGCCGGTGAACTGATGGCCAAGGAAGGGATCTTGCCGGATGTTGTGCACACCTCGCTGCAGCGGCGGGCGATCCGCACGGCAAATATTTCTCTCGATGCTGCTGACCGTCACTGGATCCCGGTGCGCCGTTCATGGCGACTGAATGAACGCCATTACGGGGCATTGCAGGGCAAAGATAAAAAAGCGATCCGTGAGGAATATGGCGAAGAGCAATTCATGCAGTGGCGCCGCTCCTACGATACGCCGCCACCGGCCATCGCAGCCGGCTCCCAATACTCCCAAGACGGTGATCCGCGCTATGCGGGCGAACCAATTCCTGCCACCGAATGCCTCAAAGATGTCCTGGAGCGGATGCTGCCCTACTTCACCGACCGGGTGGTTTCTGACCTGCGCGAGAACAAAGTTGTCATGATTGCCGCCCACGGTAATTCCCTGCGCGCAATTGTGAAGTACCTTGATGGGATCTCTGATGAGGAGATTTCCCAGGTGAATATCCCCACCGGTATTCCCCTGGTCTACGAGTTGGATGATGATCTAAAACCGGTGACACCACGCGGGACCTATCTTGATCCTGATGCCGCAGCTGACGCGATTGCGGCCGTGGCTAATCAGGGCAAGTAGCACCGCCACCATTCCGATAAAACCTATGGCCCGCACCGATTGGTGCGGGCCATAAGTGTGAAGTCCCCCTAGGGCAAATACTCGTCATACGGTGGGATGGTGCCATCAAGGACGGGCACGGCCACGTCTTCCATCCCCCCATCAACCTTGACCACCCCATCAACCATCGCCCCGGGTTGAAAGTCGCCGCGCACCGCTTCGCTCTCGTCGGTGGGGAGCGTTACTTGCGACTGGGCGCTCACGCGCTGTTCGATCACAACCGCATCACCGAGCTGGACGGTGAAGGTTGCGTCCTGATCGGAGTTATTCACCAGGGTGCCATAGACCTGCGCGGGGGCACCCGCCTCGGCGGTGAGGATCATCAGATTTTCAACGCGCAAGTTATCAAACTGGGCACGCACCCCATCGGAAGCCGCATAGGACTTTTGGGTTTTGACGGGACTCAGGGCGGTACACCCGGCAAGCGCTGACGTCGCCAGCACCCCCGCAGCGATGATCGCCAGTACACGGCGGGCCATAGTGGACTCCTTGCCTCGCGGGTGAAAAGAAATGGTCAGCCAATAGGCTACCGGATAAAACGCCCGAGTATTATCGCATTGACGCGCAATGGAACACCCGATTTTCACCCCCGCTTCTACCGCTGCGCGCCCGCTGGGGAGCTCGAAGATGAAAACCGCGGAATCATGCGGAAAATGGACATGATAAAATAGGGGGGATTGTCTGTCTTTTCAGGAGTTTTCACACGTGTCTAGTCCCTATCAGGTCGGCGATACCGTTGTTTATCCACACCACGGCGCCGCGAAGGTACAAGAAATTACCACCCACACCATCCGGGGCGAAGAAAAAACCTATCTCAAACTCGCCATTATGTATGGCGACCTCACCATTGAAGTTCCCACCGATAACCTCGACCTTGTCGGTGTGCGGGATGTTGTTGATCAAGAAGGCCTCGAAGAGGTGTTCGACGTCTTGCGGGCCGAAAATACCGAAGAGCCCACCAACTGGTCACGCCGTTTTAAAGCCAATGGTGAAAAGATTGCCTCCGGTGATGTGATCAAGGTTGCCGAAGTGGTGCGTGACCTCTCTCGGCGTGATAACAACCGCGGTTTGAGCGCCGGTGAGAAACGCATGCTCTCCAAGGCGCGCCAAATCCTGGAATCAGAAGTCGCTCTGGCGGAAAAAGTTGACGAAGATGCGGCGCGTGAACGCGTCGATGAGATCCTTTCTGAGGCACAAACCGAAGACGAAGACTAATGCGGACCGCGGCGCTGATCACCGCGGCCGGTGCCGGCACGCGGCTGGGAGCCAACCAACCAAAAGCCCTGGTCGCCCTGGCGGGCCGACCGCTGGTTGCCTATGCTGCCGCCGCTTTTGTGCGAGCGGGTATTACCGACCTGGTTGTCAGCGCCCCGGCGGGCTACGAAGCATCAATGCGTGCGGCACTCGCGCCGCGGGTACTGACCCAGGCGGCGCACCATGCCTGGCCGCGCGCCGGAGCAGATGCGGGTTTGCCCGTTTATTCGGTACGGGTTATTACGGGCGGTGCCCAGCGCCAAGACTCCGTTTTTGCGGGGCTGCGGGCGATGGGTGATGATCCCCCGACCGCGGTATTCGTGCACGATGCCGCCCGTGCTCTCACCCCGCCGTCCCTGATTGCCAGCTTATGGGCAGCACTAGCCAATCACCGCGCGGTAATCCCGGCACTTGCCATGACCGATACGCTCAAGACTGTGGCCCATCCACCGGTGGGCAGTGAGCCGGTTTCCGTGGGGGACACGGTTGATCGTGCCACCACCATTGCCGTGCAAACCCCGCAGGCGTGTGACTATCAGTTGCTGCTTCGCGCGCACCGTCATGCCGAGCGTCTGGCACGTCGTGCCACCGATGATGCGTCGTTGATTGCGGCGCTTGGTGAACCGGTGGTCGCGATTGCCGGCAGTGAACAAGCCTTCAAAATCACCACTCCGCCGGATTTAGCGCGTGCCAGTGCCCTGCTCGCGCACGGCGGACTGTGTTCTTAGGAGTCCAGATGACCTCCGCACTGCCCCGCGTTGGGATTGCTACCGACGTGCATGCTTTTAGTTCCGATCCCACCCGAGCGCTCTATCTCGCATGTTTGCACTGGCCAGATGAGGTCGGTTTAGTGGGACATTCCGATGCGGATGTGGCCGCACATGCGGGATGTGACGCCTTACTGTCCGCCGCTGGACTGGGAGATTTGGGGAGTAATTTTGGGGTCGATCGCCCCGAATACGCGGGTGCGAGTGGGAGGCAATTTTTGCAGGCCACCGCCGCGTTACTCACCGATGCGGGGTGGCAGATCGGTAATGTGGCAATTCAAATTATTGGGCAGCGCCCCCGCTTTGCGCCGCGCCAAGCTGAGGCATGCGCGGCGATGAGTGAAGCGGTCGGTGCCCCCGTGACGGTGAGCGCAACCACCAGTGACCACCTCGGGTTCACCGGGCGGGCAGAGGGACTCGCCGCCGTGGCGAGCGCGCTGATTATCGGACGGTCGTGACTTAGGGCTCGGCGTGGATGTGGTAGCGCGACTTGTCGGGGTGGACCGGCACGAGCAGAGCCAACCCCAAAGCGAGGACGGCAATAATGCCGAGAATCCCAAAATGGGCCCCCTGGCCGGTTCCGTGTAGCTGTTCGCCAATGAGGGTGGCAGTGGTGAAGGCAGCCGGCGCTAAAAATGACACGGCTCGGCCGGTGGTGGCGTAGAGTCCAAAGACTTCCCCTTCTTTCCCACTTGGGATAATGCGCGCTAAGAAGGTCCGCGATGCCGACTGGGCGGGACCGACAAAAATACACAGGATCAGTCCGAAGATCCAAAAGATTGTGGCCCCGCCATCGTGGAAGAAGAAGACAAAAAACCCGGCAATAATCATCAGGGTCAGCGACAAGATGATCACGCGTTTAGGGCCGATGACATCGTCGAGCTTCCCCCCGGCAATCGTGGCGAGGCCCGCCACGACGTTGGCGGCAATGGCGAACTGGATGACTTCGGCATTGGAAAAGCCAAATACTTTGCCAGCAATCACCCCGCCGAAGGTGAAGACCCCGGCAAGCCCATCACGAAAGATTGCTGATGCGCCGAGAAAAAATACGGTGTGCGGGCTCGTGCGCCACAGGGTTTTCACCAAGCGAAATAATGCACGGTAGGACTCGGCAAGGCTCGAGCGTGGTGCCGGCTGGCTG
>JAUNVN010000138.1:4135-4462 GCA_030537655.1 Bowdeniella nasicola
CAGTAATGAAGATGGGAATGGAAAAAACCAGAGTCCAGGTCGCACAGATTAACATCGTGGCGCGCACGTCCAAACCGTTAGCATCACTCACGCCAAACCATCCCACCTCAGGATTGATCATCCCGAAGTAGACAATCAGTAACAGCACGATACCGCCGAGATATCCCATCCCCCACCCAAAACCGGAGATCCGCCCGATCGTGGCTTTGGTGGAGAGGTTATTGAGCAGCGCGTTGTAGTGCACGGAGGCAAATTCAAAGAAAATATTGCCCACCCAAGTAGGACCAGGGCCAGGTAGAGCATCGGGCGAGTCGGGGTGATAAAGAA
>JAUNVN010000139.1 GCA_030537655.1 Bowdeniella nasicola
GATGGTCTTCCAACAGCTTCCCACCGCGGGGGTACCCCACCAGTTTGATCACTGGGGTGCATACGAGTCCTATCTTGACGATATGCAACGGACCGGGGTGATCAATTCAATCGATGAGATTCGCTCCGATATTCGTCCCGCACCGCGATGGGGCACAATCGAGGTGCGCGTATGTGATGCCTCGTCAAATCTGCGTGAAGTGCTGGCGATGGCAGCGCTGACCCAAACGTTGGTGGAGTACTTCTCCACCATGCTTGATCAGGGTCAGAAGCTACCGCAGCTACCGGCATGGTTCATTGATGAAAATAAGTGGCGTTCGGCGCGCTATGGGATGGATGCTGAACTCATTATTGATGCGGCTGGCACCGAAGAGGCGGTCGCAACTTCGGTCGAGCGGGCTTTGCACGTGCTGGAACCAACCGCCAAACGATTAGGATGCGCCGAACAGCTCAGCTGGGTCAACGATATCCTCACTGACGGGGCGGGCTATCAACGCCAACGCACCGTCGCGGCGCGCCATGATGGGTCGCTGGAGGCGGTCGCGAGCTACTTGGTGGCAGAAATGAAAGCCGACCGCCCAATTCCACCCAATACCTTTACTTTTACGCGCAGTTAACCTTCACTGATACCAAAGCGGGTATATAACCGCGCCAGCGGTTTGGGGGCCCACCAGTTCCACTGCCCGAGCAGCGTCATCGTTGCCGGCACTAACAGCATGCGCACGAGCGTTGCATCAACGGCGACTGTCATGGCCAGGGCGATACCGGTCTGTTTAATGGCGCGCATGTCACCGAAGACAAAACCGAAGAACACCGCGATGATGATCACGGCTGCCGAGGTAATAATTCGTCCCGATTTTTGCAACCCTAATTCAACCGCATGATCATTTGCTGCCCCACCATCCCAATACTCTTTAATCCGCGCCAATAAGAAGACTTCGTAGTCCATTGCGAGCCCAAAGCCAAAGGCGAGCACCATCGCGACCACATATGCTTCTAACCCCGGAACCTGTTCCATCCCGAAATGGCCGCCCTGGAAGATCCACACGGTTGCTCCCAACGATGCGATCAGGGAAAATGCGTTGATGATCGCGGCTTTCAGCGGGACCAGCAGCGAACCGGTCATCATGAACATCAAGATAAAGACGGCGGCAATCACAACACTGAGCGCGAAGGGGAAACCATCGGCGAGTTGTTCATTAAAGTCATAGTTCAGGCCGGCTGCCCCACCAACCCAGGTATCAAAGTCAGCCTGATGCGCGCGCTGGTCGAGCATCTGGTCAATGGCATCGTGACTGACCGGATCGGCAAAACCCGTGCGCACGTTAATTAGCGACTGGGATTCCCCCTCGCGTGCGGACACCACCACCGCATCACTTCCGTAGCGGTTGCGTAAGTCGCGAACATATCCGGATTCTTCCACCGTGGCCAGGGGGGCATCGGCGAGAATTTGCATATCCGCACCAGTCAGGGCGACATATTCATCATGCAGGGTCAAGTAGGCCTCACGCACCTGTGTGCCTTGCGGGAGGTTATCGCCAATATAGAAACGTAAATTCATCTGCGAAATCGGCGCGGCCAGGATGCCAAGGATGGCGACAACGACGAGCAGAATCGGCCAGGGGCGCCGGTGCACAAACCGGGCGATTGCAGAAAAGACACCGCGTTCGCTGGAACGATCCGAAAGCTTGTCATTCACTCGCGCCAACACCGGGATGCGAGTGAGGATGGAGGGGCGCAGCAAAATCGTGCCGAGGAGGGAAATCAGCGCTGGCACGAGGGTGACAGCGGTCGCGACCGCCAAGAGGACGACGAACAGGCCCGCCACTGCGATCACGCGTAACAAGGAGGCTTGCATCGCGAGCAGGCCGGCGAGAGAACACGCGATCGTCAGCCCAGAAAAGAACACGGTCCGCCCCGAGGTGGCAACGGTGGCCGCAATGGCCTCGGCAATCACCGCGTGGATCTTTGAGCGTTCACTCGCTTTAAGGTGGCGGGGCAAGTCGGCACCAAAGGGGTCAAAACCGGCGCTTTCCAACCGGTTTTGTACCTCTTCGCGATAGCGGGAGACCACGAGCAGACCATAGTCAATCGATAATCCGAGGCCGATAATCGAAATCACGTTCACAATGAAGGAGTCCACCGCGGTGAACGAGGTGAGCACCCACAGTCCCCCCAGTCCGATCACAATCGAGGTGATCGCTCCGGCCAGCGGCAGACCGGCAGCAATCAGGCCCCCAAAGATCAGCACCATCAAAATCAGCGCGATCGGCACGCCAACTGCTTCGCCGGTGACCAGGTCTGCTTGCACCTGTTCGATCATCGAATCGAGAAGCAGTGGTTGCGAAAATACCGTCGCATTTTCCGCACCGGCAATATCGGTGCCGGCGCGCTGCATCAGTGTGACCACATCACGGTGAATCTGCTCCGTTTCATTTTCGGGACGATCACTGGGCAGTTGTGCCAGCAGGACATAGCCTTCACTTTCGGTTGGGGTGAACCGGGAGAGGGCCTGGGCGGCATCACTGCGCTGAGCGCGCACCTCGGCAAGCTCGGCTTCTAGCTCGGCTTCAGCGCGGGTGCTCGCCTCGGCTAACTGGGCTTCGACCTTTGCGCTGGCGGCTGCTTTTTCTGCATCGAGTTGCGCTTGGGCCGCCAGTGCGCGCGCCGGATCACGCTGGACGAGCTGGTCGATTTGTGCCTGTGCGGGCGCGAATTGTGCCTCCAGTTGAGCCAAGGCCTCCTCGCGTGCCTGACGCAGCTGCGCATCGACCTCGGCTTTACCATCGGCGATCGCCGTGTCAATTTCGTCAATCGCGTGGGCGAAGGTGGGCGCATCGAGGATTTCAATATCTGCATCGACACGCTCAATATCTTCACGCAGTTTTACCAGTGCCGAATCGGCGGGACTGTCTGCTTTGGGGATCGGCGTGTTGGTCACAACCAGGAAGATCGTCTCTGCCTGGTCTTCTTCCTCGCCGAGATAGTCCGCCACGCGCCGCGAGTCAGTATTGGGAATGGAGGGAAGTCCGGATTCGAGTAAGGAAAAGAGCGGCTTACCGAACAGTGGGGTGAAGGCAAAGGCAATCGCCATCACAATAAGACAAATCCACGCCACAAGCGTGAGGCGAGGGTGGCAAGCAAGGCCGAGTCCGAGACGGCGAAACATGCCGTCATTTTCTCACACTCACTCGCGCGGCGGCGGCGCTTAGCTAGGCCGCTATCACCGCTTGGGTAAGGGGCATGGATGAGTCGTTAGCAAATCCGAGACCGCTCGGCGTCAGTGAGGCGCGCACAACGACGGAGCCGAGTGCACCAATCATCGCGCCATTATCGGTGCAGTAGCGAATCGGGGGGATCCGCACCTCGATACCTTCGGCGCGTTCGGCTGCGAGGCGGCGCAGGTGGGAATTGGCGCTAAACCCTCCCCCGATCACGAGGGTGGTGCATTCGTGATCCCGGCAGGCACGGATGGCGCGATCAATGAGGGAGTCGTTGACCGCGGCAGAAAAGGAGGCGGCAATGTCAGCTTTGGCCTGCTCGGGGATCTGCCCGTCGGGCCAGTGGTGAGCAAGATAGCGGGCGACTGCGGTTTTCAGTCCGGAGAAAGAAAAGTCGTAAGGGTATTTTTTCCGATCCTCCCCACTGCGTAGGGCGCGCGGGAAGGCAATCGCCCGCTCATCACCTGCTTGGGCGAGCCGGTCGAGGTGCGGTCCGCCCGGGTAGGGCAGGCCGAGCAGTCGCCCGACCTTATCAAAGGCTTCTCCGGCCGCATCATCGAGAGTGCCCCCCAGTTCAACTACGTCGGTGGCCAGATCGCGAATCAGCAGCAGGTTGGAATGCCCGCCGGAGACCACCAGCGCGATTGTTGGTTGTGGCAGCGGTCCGTGCACCAGTTGGTCGACCGCAACGTGACCCAAAATGTGGTTAACGCCGTACAGGGGTTTGCCGGTTGCCAGGGCGAGTGCTTTCGCGGCGGCTGTCCCCACGGTGAGGGACCCGATCAGACCGGGACCGGCAGCACAGGCAATCGCAGCAACTTCCTGGAGACCTACGCCTGCTTTTTCCAGTGCGGCGTACATAGTTGGCAGGAAGGACTCCAGGTGAGCGCGCGAGGCGATCTCGGGGATAATCCCGCCATACCGGGCATATTCATCCATCGAGGTGGCGGTGACATCAGCGAGGAGTTCATTGCCACGCACGAGTGCGACTCCGGTTTCATCGCAGGTCGATTCAATCCCCAAAACCAGTGGTGCTGCATCCTTCACATGAATACTGTACGCGCCCTATCGCGCCTGTGCACCAGGCAGCAGGTTGTGAGCCTGCCAACCAGCGTCTACTATGTATTACATAGTACCTGGTTGAGCGAGGAACCCGAATGCGTGATCTAGCACAGCTACGCAAA
>JAUNVN010000002.1:0-8475 GCA_030537655.1 Bowdeniella nasicola
CGGAACCGGAACCAAGTGATAGTCAGCCCCCAATTCCGCCCACTGACGAGCCACTCGAGCCGACACCGCAGCCTGGCTCTGGGCTCCCACATACGGGCGCAGCTGGACATAGCATGCTCATCCTCGCGGCAGTGATGACAGGTATTGGCGCGGCACTGCTGAGCAAACGTCGGCGAGCTATCTAACACGACGGCTCTTAGCACGAGAGAGACCGGGGCTCTGCGGGAATCATCCCAAGAGCCTCGGTCTTTGCGCTGCATCCAACTGCAGCACAACTCAACTGCTGATACGCGCCTCGCTGTGCCAAGCCAGCGGCAAGGAAATTTCACAGCCTGTCGGCGGTCAAGAGGCAGCTATATCTGGTGCCAGGCCGCCCTCGGCACCGCCGCGATCGGAGAGTGCAAGTTGGAGGGAATATTTCCACCACCAGTGTTCCCTCCCGTGCACAAACCGCTTTTCCATGGTCTTTATGGCATTGGAGGCCAGCCGAGGTGTGGATCGTCAACCTGAGGGAGAGCGGCAATCGCAACGACCGCGTTAGATACACGTGCACTCGTTGCCACACCGGGTGCATCACTCCTGCCCCGAATATTTTCAGCATGATCACACCGCCGGGTTAATGGGGTTACACCCTGAGTAACTCCTCACCTCTTCCTTGTGGTGTCGTGGTTAGCGCCATAGGGTGCCGATATGGCTACAACACATTTTCACGGTGAACCAACTCCCACATCCGGTGCGCTCCCACAGGTAGGGGATAAACTCCCCGATTTTGAGCTCGTCGGTTTAGACCTCGCAGCGGTGACACGTGATGATTTTGCCGGGAAAAAACTCGTGCTCAATATCTTTCCTTCCGTCGACACCGATGTGTGCGCGAACTCGGTGCGGCGTTTTAACCACGATGCAGCCGCACTGAGCGATGTGAACGTCCTGTGTATCTCAAAAGATCTCCCCTTCGCCCTTGACCGCTTTTGTGGAGCGGAAGGGATCGACAAGGTCACGGTCGCCTCAGCCTTTCGTTCCACCATTGGCGACGACCTGGGGCTCATCCTGGCTGGGAGCCCCCTAGCGGGACTACTCGCCCGTGCGGTGATTACCGCCGATGCAGAAGGCACAATCACCTCGGTCCAGCTCGTTGATGAGATCACTACCGAACCTGATTATGACGCTGCACTGCAGGTGCTTGACTAAATCCGCTCTAATATGCTCACGGGCTGCCGGGATCTGGCAGCCCGTGTTTTCATCTGCGCCGATGAGGATAACCCAGCTGAGGGGGATTGCGGCGCCTACCTGGGGCTATCGGAAGTCCTTTGAGACGCGCGGCTGTGAAGACTCTCGGTGCGGTCTTGGGCAGATAGTGCTCGTTGTGCGCCGCTGCTAGATGGATACTTGGCGTGAAATCTCATCGATATGACCAACAGGTGGTAGCAATACCCGCACGGCACTTAGGTCCATGCCAGCGTCACCATCGAGATGGCGAGCAATCGCTCGGGGCTGGTGAGACAATCGCTCCCATTCCAGCGCGCAATATGGTTATGATCAAGACGATGAAGGACAAGAGGCGTGTAGGAATATTTCTCGCCGGCCGGATGTTGCAAGGAGCGATGGCGCGCGAGTGTTGCTAGGGTGCATGGCTTTCGCACCCGGCGTGGTTGTGCCCGTCCGTGCACCCGTGAGATACCCACCATCCACCGCTGAATTGCAGGAGTATCCCAAATAATGTCTTCCATCTATTCCGATATCACCCGTACCGTTGGTGCCACCCCACTGGTGCGCATTAATCGTCTTGTCAGTAAAGACGCAACTGTCATCGCAAAATTTGAAGCGACCAATCCCGCCTCATCAGTAAAAGATCGCGTTGCTGTCAGTATCGTTGACGCAGCAGAGCAAAGCGGAGCCCTCAAACCGGGCGGCACCATCGTTGAGGCGACCTCCGGCAATACCGGGGTGGCCCTGGCGATGGCCGGAGCTGCGCGCGGCTACCGGGTCGTGATCGCTATGCCGTCATCGATGAGTATCGAGCGGCGCGCCCTCATGAAAGCTTTCGGTGCAGAACTTGCCCTGACCGATCCGAGTGACGGAATGGCCGGTGCGGTGGCTGCAGCCGAAGCGATCGTCGCGAAGCGTCCCGGGGCGGTACTCGCCTCCCAGTTCGACAACCCCGCCAATCCGCTGGCACATTACCGGGAAACCGGTAAGGAAATCTGGCGTGATACCGACGGGCAGGTTGACGCCTTCATCGCGGGGGTTGGCACGGGTGGGACCGTGTCGGGTATCGGGAAATATTTGAAAGAGCAAAACTCTAATATTCGCGTTATCGCCCTCGAGCCGGCCGACTCGCCCGTCCTCAGCGATGGGAAAGCCGGCGCCCACGGTATCCAGGGGATCGGCGCTAATTTTATTCCCACAAACTATGACGCCACCGTCGTTGATGAGGTGCGTACCGTCACGACCGATGAGGCGCTGACCTTTGCGCGACGCGCCGCCGCCGAAGAAGGCCTGCTGGTCGGAATTTCTGCAGGGGCAAACCTGTGGGGCGCCGCCCAGCTGGCAGCATCACCCGAATATGCCGGCAAAACGATCGTCACACTCCTGCCCGATACGGGCGAACGTTACCTTTCCACCCCGCTGTGGTCCGCAATAACCGAGTGAGCTAAGGGGAGATGACCATGCATAACTCACGCCTTTCACTATGGCAGTTAGCAAAAGAAGATATGGCCACTGCCCGTCAACGTGACCCAGCGGCGCGCTCAAACTTAGAGGTGGCCCTTGCCTATCCGGGGGTACACGCCATTTGGTCACACCGCCTCGCACACAAAATGTGGCATAAAGGTGCCCGCACGGCAGCACGAGTCGTGTCATCTCTAGCGCGCGCAGTTACCGGCATTGATATTCACCCCGGAGCTGTGATCGGTCGGCGCGTGTTCATTGATCACGGAACCGGAGTTGTGATCGGCCAGACCGCGGAGGTAGGCGAGGATGTTGTCATTTTCCACGGCGTCACCCTCGGTGGCGTCGCGATGGTGCAGGGCAAACGCCACCCCACCGTGGAATCCAATGTCATGATCGGTGCCGGCGCGAAAGTGCTCGGTCCGATCACGATCGGTTCGGGTGCGAAAGTCGGTGCGAATGCGGTGGTGGTGCGCGAGGTTCCCGGAGAACATGTCGCCATTGGGATCCCCGCTCATAACCAACCGATCGGAAAGAAATCACGGGCAGCGGATCTGATCGTTGATCCGACACTCTATATTTAACTCCTCTTCAGGGCACGAACCCATTTGTGCATTTGTGTGTGAGACGTGAGCGAATTTTGCCGCACCGGGGATGACCGGCGGCGGTGATGAAGCCACACCGTTGGCCGGGCGCGCCTGGAGGGAGATTTGGTAGCTCGCCGCGGCGGCGGTAATGCCACAGGTGAATCGCTACACTGACAGCAGTGAGGCTGACAATCGGTGCTCGCGACAACGCCAACCCGATCGGTGGGAGGTCTCAATGTCCATACCATCGCTCACCCGTCGCGAATTTTGGCTGGCGGTAGCGCTGATCGTGGTGGAATTAATTTCCGGGATGCAGATCTATCTCACCCAAACAATTTTGCCGATCCTCGCTAAAGAGCTGCAGGCACAACAGTTGTACGGCGTCATTACCGGTGTGGGGATGATGGCCACCTATATGGCGATGCCAATTGGGGCAGCGCTATTGCAAAAATATCGCACCGGCCCCCTGATGCTGGCCTTCACCGTGATGTTAACGCTCGGTTCGATCATCTCGGCAATGGCCCCCAGTTTCTGGGTATTCCTTAGCGGTCAAATTGTGCGCACCTTTTCAGGCGGAGCATTGGTGACCTTGTCTATCGGTGCGGTAGCCCTGGGACTACAGGGGCGCGCACGGCGGTTCACAATGGCGTTTATGTCCGCCAGCTGGGTTGTTGCTGCCCTGGCGGGCCCAGCCTATGCCGCACTTGTGACCGAACTGACGTCCTGGCGGTGGGCCATGATCCTCTACCTGCCATTTCTGCTCCTATCACGCTGGCTTATTGCCCGTAATCTTGATGACCAGACCACCGGGAAACCCTCACCGCTCCCACTTATCGGCTCGCTCCTTCTCGGGGTGGGAATAGGACTGACAATCATCCCGGTTGACGTCCTTGCTGGCCGGTTGGCGATCGCGGTGAACGCGCAGGCAGCCGCCACCGTGAAAATAATCCTCGTCCTTGCTGGCGTGATGGTCCTGGGATATGCCGCCTGGCGGATATTACCGCCAGCGACTTTTCAGATGCGCCACCCGCGCAGCGCCCTGCTCGTATTGCTGTTGTGGCTAATGGGGTGCTATTTCGGCGGGATGGAAGTCATCGCGCTCACCGGGCATGATGTGCTGGGACTCGATGCGAAACACTACGGCCTGATGTTTACCGCCTCCGGACTGGGATGGTCTCTAACCGCAATGCTGATGGGGATGCGTGATACGGACGCCTCTATGGTGCGCCGGCGAGTGATGAGTGGGGCCAGCCTGATCAGTAGCGGGTTTCTCCTCACCGCGCTCATCCTCGCCCTGACTCTGACCGGCAGTGGACCGTTACAAAACCCGCTGATTGTCACGGCAGCCCTAGCTTTCGCGCAGGCTATGGCCGGAATGGGGGTGGGAACCTGCTATATCGATGTTTTTCACACCTTATTTACCGACCCGCCGGTCAGTGATGGGCTCGATGTGACCACAATGGCTGGAGCCAGTGTTATTGCTGAAGGGATCGGGATGGTCGCATTTGTCAGCATCACCACCACCTGGGCGGCCTCCGCTTTCGGCACCGGCATGGCGCTGGCTGCGCGGCATATCACCATGTGGGGTGTCCTTGCGCTCTGCGCCAGCGGGGGAATTATTCTTGCCGCCCGCACTTTGCAACGGTAATTCCAGCGAGCTAGGGATTATACACAAGCGAACCAATGGATGGGGTGGCACATGTGAGCACGCAGATATCCGCGCACTCGGAGCAGGACTGGATGGGAGCCTGCTGACGAAATAACACGCGGGTAGTGTGCGCTGTGTCGCGGGATCTTCGCGGGGGAAGACTCCATCAAAATCATCGTGTCATCACAGCTGCCACCTTAAAAATAGGGGGGTAGGAGCTTCTTTTTTTTACACACACACCTTAATATTTGATTATCCCCTCAGTCATTGATGTCCGCTTGAAGGAGTAATGGCATGCGATCGGAGATGATCACTGTCGGATTAGTCGAGGATCATACGCTCATGCGCATGGGGGTGGAAAATCTCCTGCGCAACGTTGACCGGATCACATACGTCGGCGGATATAGCTCACTTGATGAACTCGAAGCAAACGGGCCAATGCCGGATATTTTATTGCTGGATCTGCGCCTGCAAGACGGATCAACACCGGCAGACAATGTCAGCCGCGCCAAAGCCGCCGGAGCGAAAGTCCTGGTATATACCTCGGCGGAAGATCCCTACAACGTCCGGGTTGCCTGCCAGGCGGGTGCGGTGGGGGTTGTGCGGAAATCTGATACGGACCAGCTGCTTGTTCGCGCCATTTGTGATTTGGCTGATGGGAGCGAAGTTGCGGGAATGGACTGGGCAACCGCGTTGGATTCGGATGAAGAATTTGTCTCAGCAACCCTCACCAAAGCTGAACGGCGCGTGTTGGAAGAATATGCCTGCGGGCTCACCTCTAGGCAGGTGGCACGCAAACTCGGGCTATCGATCCACACGGTGAATTCGTATGTGCGCGATATTCGCGCGAAATATGAAGAAGCTGGCCGTGATGCCCGCTCACGTGTCGATTTATATATCCATGCGGTACGTGATGCTCTCGCTCCGGGGCCGGGGGCGCTTCAGGAGTTTCAGCACCCATGAGGCTTCCGCGGGGGAGAGAAAATGTGCCCGAGCGTCATCGCGCACTGATGTTCTTCTGGCTGTCGGTTACCTGCCTTTATTTCACGGTGGTAAACCAGGAAACGATGCGGGCGCAGCTGCAGCTTGATGCGGCCCCGTGGGCACCTGCCATAGCGATGGTGTGGTGGCTGAGTGCTCCGGTATTAACCATCACGACGGCCACGGCACTGTGGGCTGAAAGGCGTATGTTACCGGTACGCGTTCGCGAGCTTTCCGCCCTGTTAGCAGACCTGTCATGTTGGTGGGGAGCGGCATACACCCTGGTGTTATGTCTCGTGAGTATCGGGCTGTATCTGGCCACGGGTCAGCCACTATTCTCCTGGCATCCCGGCGGTAATATCTCCACGCCCTTCCCGTTGTTGACCTTCATTATTTCGGTGATTTATGCGCTGCTACTCGGTTTTCGCTACATTATTTCCCTCGTAGCAGTGCAGTCGATCATCGGTGCGTATTTAGCGGTGTCAACCGGTTCGGATTCCCGGTTTGCAATGGCTGATCTCTCCTATGGATTTGTTTTTTCCGCGGTGATTATCGGGGCGATTTTTATTCTGTTGAACGGATTGGTCGAGCTGGATGAAAATTATGCCACCACCGTTACCAACCGGCTTGAAGCCTTCGAATTAGACACCCAGGTTGAACAAACTCGCTATATGAACGCGCTGCTGCATGACAATGTGATCTCAGTGGCCGTGGCCGTACGCAACGGGTTTACCCAAGCACGTCACGAAATACGTCGGGAAGCTGGGCGAGCGCTGCGTGTTCTTGACCAGCTCTGCCAGGGAAGAACCACCACTGACCCTAACCTAGCCGGTGATGGGCACCGGGACATTAGTGAGCGCCAGGTGGGTGAACCACTGGCAATGCCGGGCACTAACTTCACCTTGCAAGCATGGCTGCTTCGAGTGCGCACAATTGCCCGATCGGAAGGTTTTGACTTCGCGCCCCAAGGTCTCCTGGCTCGCCTGGCACTGTCGGGAGTCTGGGACCGGTATTCGCGCTGGCGCCGAGGGCCAGTCCTGGTGATTTCCCAACGTGCTGCACTCGCTGGGATAGAAGCGATGAGAGAAGCGATCCGCAATGCTCATCGGTACGCTAAGGCGCACCACCATCGCATCTCCGTGCGAGTACAACCGTGGGGAAACGCGCATGTCAGCATCCGGATTGATGACGATGGGGTCGGCTTTCGCACCGACCCGAATAACTTTGGTTTTGGGCTGCGAAACTCGATAATTGCGAGGATTGAACATGTTGGTGGGCGAGTCCACATCTCATCTGCACCCACCGTTGGATGCACAATTACGCTCTTCATCCCACTGCTCGACGCCCAGTCTGTCACTGCGCCGGTACGGGGCGCAGTGCACTCGACTCCACAACGTAGCCCAGAACAGGAGTTTTCCAGGTATGCACGCTCGTGGCGGGTGCGCGCAGTGTTCCTGGCAATGGTGCCAGTGTTATGGCTGCACGTTGTCGTGTGTCTTATGCTCGCACGTGATGTCACCATGGCCGTCATCATTGGGGTGAGCATGACATTGCTGTTTTTGCGTATCAGTCTCTGGCCGGCAAGTACACCTCCGCGCGGCTACCAAATCACGGCGATTGCGGCTGGAATTATTCTTCCGGCCATGTCCCTATCCGTCTTGCCAACCAGCCCCCATCCCAGTCAGGGGACATTCGTCTATCCCTTCTTGGTGATCGTGCAGCTATGGCTGTGGGTGCGCGGATGTTGGCCTGCGGCGCTGATCAGTTTTCTTGCCACCACCACCAGCTTTATCGCAGCCTCCTACCACTATGGTTTCGCCGCTCCCATGCCCTGGGATGTTGTCTTCCGTAATAGCGGTACTGTCGTCTTCATCATTTTGTATGTCACCATCATGAAGCGGGTCTACCGGCGAATCCAAAATGAACTCGACTCCCAAGACTATCTGCGCCAACGCCAAGCTGCCCGCCAGCGGGTGCTGGCAGGACTCCAGGAGCAGGCCCGGGCAATCGATGAGAAAATCCGCCCATTTTTCACTGCCATCACAACCGGAGCAGATCCCGACAAAATGCGCGCTGAAGCAGGACAAATCGAAGGATTTTTACGTGACTCCATCCGAGGTAAACGCCTGAATATCTCACCGTTAAAAGAACTGATTGCCTCAGCGCGCACGAGAGGTGCCGTGGTGGAACTGGTCGACGATTCTGATGGGTATGGTGATCTAACCCGCCTGATCACAGCCGCGAGCGCAGTCATGGCAAAAGCAGGTCGTGACCAGCGGGTGCAGGTGCGGGCGCTCCCACCAAAAAACCACGATTGTGGAACGATTTTATTCTCTGATGCAGATGGGGTGATCGAACAGCAAAAGATCGCGCGACCAGGCAGGACAGCGCGTCGTTCGGCCGGTGCGCAAGCCTAACGACTCGCGCGGCACAACCCTTGGTGCGATGTGGCAGGAGAGCTGCGATGGACGGGCCACCGCGGGGTGGTAACACTTCGACGGTCTGCGAGCAGCAATCGGCAACGATACTGGACGAACATCCGCATGGTAACCGTGATATCCAGGCCGAATCGCGTTACGGCAGCACGGCGAG
>JAUNVN010000002.1:8575-33287 GCA_030537655.1 Bowdeniella nasicola
GCTTTCGCATGGCGGTGCACCCGGTGAAGGAACTCTCCCTCTGCGACCTGCACGGCAAGAGGAACGAATCGTCGCTGCTGGGGCACTGGCGGCCGGAGTGGTCGTTACCGCATTTCGTCGTCGTCACGGTCACACAATAAGCGGAAAAAATGACGAAAAATCGGTGGTTAATGCTGATTATCAACCCCAGTAGTCGGGGGTACGACCGGCGGTTTCTTCTCTTTCGACACTGATCGCGCCGAGGGAGGACCTGGTGAGGTTGCGGCGATGGCGCGCTCACGCGTGCTGGTTGTCATGGAGGCGATTCAATGAGGGCCTCATCCCCAGAGGCGACCTTGGATCTTCGTGGTGAGCGGTTACGTGCGGTGGTCGGTTGGGCGTGTGGCTGAAAGATCCGGTGACGGCCATGGATCGGCTCCAGTGCGCGCCGCTAACACCGCATCGACGGGTTTTCCGTCCATGATGAACTTTCCTTTTCGAGCCGAACGGGTCGAAAAACCTGCTTTTTGTGCCACGACTTGGGAGGCGGGATTGTTGACGCGGTAGCCCAATTCTAAGCGGTGGGTAAGATTGGTACGCAGTGCCCAGTTACAACGGTCAACCACCAGCGCGGTGGTGATGCCGCGTCCGCGAGCGGCCCGGTGTGCCCAATAAAATACCCAACCAGTACCGTCATCTGGATCCAATGTGATTGCCACCAAAGCGAGGACGCTAACTGAGACCGTACCGCAGTGTTTTCCCTCGGCGACGAACGCCCAGTTATCTGCTTGGAGTAACTAGTCGACATAGCGCTGCGCCGAGGTGAGGTCACGAACCTCGCCTTGACGTCCCATCATGGGATCGGACTGAAAGGCAGCGAGCGCATCTTCGGCATCACCTCTGTGCAGCGGCCGGATGCGAAATCTCACCACATTAGCGTCGCTGTTAGTGCACCAGGCGCTCATGATCACGATGTTTGGGTGAATCAAGCTGGATTGTGGAATGTTCAATTGAGATGGGGAAATGCTCAGCAACACAATCTTGGATATCGTGCAAAATCATTTGGGAATGGCCGCTACGAAAACACTTCTCATCCACCGTGACATGAGCGGTAAGAACCACGGTGCCGGTCGCAATGGTCGACACATGCAGATCATGCACATCAATGACGTGGTCAACGGCGGTGATGTGCGTACGAATGTCATGTAAATCAAGACCGTCTGGAACCTGTTCCATCAAGATTTTGAGCGAATCGCGTAACAGGATGATGGCGCGCGGCCCCATCAGCGCGGCAATGGCCAGGGAGGCGATCGCATCCCATTGATCCCACCCGCTGAGCCAGGCAAGCCCCGCGGCGGCAATGACGGCGATCGACCCGAGTGCGTCGTTGGCAACTTCGAGGAAGGCAGCGCGCATATTCAAATTTGCGCGTCTAGAACTAGCTAGGACGCCGAGTGAAATCAGATTGCCCACCAGACCGATGACCCCGAAGATCAGCATGAGGCTGCCAACGACTTCCGCTGGGGCAAATAGTCGTTTGATGGCTTCAATGCTCACCATGATCGTGATGAGTAACAGCATGCCCGACTGTAGAGCGGCAGCGAGCACCTCGGCGCGGGCATAGCCCCACGTGTGGGTGTCGCTGCGCGGTTTGCGCATCAGATGGGAGGCAAACAGGGCAATAATCAGCCCCGAGCTATCGACGAGCATGTGACCTGCATCAGCGAGCAGTGCCAATGAGCCGGTGATAAATGCACCGATCAACTCGGAGAGAAAAATCGAAAATGTGACGGCAAATGCGGCGATTAACCGCCCGTGCGTCGCAGGTGCATGATGGTGATGATGGTGGGACACAAGGCCTCATAGTGGTCGACATGGTGCAGTAAAGTGGAGCTACCATCAAAGTATAGCGATTATTGCATATGTCCGGTAGGGAAGGGGGCACCGCAACCGGGAAGCGGCGGGTGAGGGCAATAGGGTTCCCCCTCCCAGAGGGCACGCCCGTCCAACTAGTGGGATGAAGCGACAGCACATGAGACTTTCGCAATACTGGGCATCACCAGCATTTTGCGATTCAACACGATATGACGTGTGGCATTGAGATTAAGGGAGAACACCATGGCAACGGAGCACGATGCGCTCACAACCCCAGAAATTCTCGCGGGGCTTGACCACTGGCAGACACTGCCACGCGTGCAGCAGCCAACCTGGCCTGACGACGATGCTCTCGATGCAGCACTGCGTGAATTGAGTGCCACCCCGCCGCTGGTTTTTGCTGGCGAAGCTGATGATTTGCGGAAACGACTGGCGGCAGCCCAACAGGGGGAGGCCTTTGTGCTGCAAGGTGGCGACTGCGCGGAGAGTTTTGCCGATGCGACTGCGGATCGGATTCGCGCCAAAATCATGACGATTTTGCAGATGGCGGTTGTGCTTACCTATGGTGCCTCGTTGCCCGTTGTGAAAATGGGACGGATGGCCGGCCAGTACGCCAAACCTCGCAGTGCTGATACCGAGGTGCGCGATGGGGTGGAACTGCCAACCTTCCGTGGTGATGCGGTTAACGGCTTTGAATTTACTGCTGAAGCTCGTGTTCCTGATCCGCAGCGACTGCTGCAGGCCTATCACGTTTCGGCCTCAACCTTGAATTTGATCCGTGCCTTTTGTTCTGGCGGCTTTGCTGACCTGCGTCATGTCCATCGCTGGAATCAGGGCTTTATGCAAAATAAGGCCTATAAACGCTACGAGAAGATTGCCCAGGAAATTGATGGTGCAATTCGTTTCATGTCGGCGGCAGGGGTGGATTTCGAAGCGCTGAAGACCGTTGATATGTACTCTTCTCACGAGGCGCTGCTGCTCGACTATGAGCGCGCTTTGACCCGAATCGACTCGCGTACCGGTCAGCCCTATATCTGTTCGGCCCACTTCGTGTGGATTGGAGAACGTACCCGTCAGGTCGATGGCGCCCACGTTGATTTGCTCTCGCGGGTGCGCAACCCAATCGGGGTCAAACTCGGTCCCACCGCCACTGCCGATGATGCCTTGCAGCTGGCAGAAAAACTCAACCCGCGCGGTGAAGCTGGGCGACTGACTTTCATTACCCGCATGGGCGCAGATAAGATTCGTGACCTGCTGCCCCCAATCCTTGAAGGAGTCAAGTCCGAGGGGATCCCGGTCACCTGGGTGTGTGATCCGATGCATGGCAACACCATCAAATCCACCTCCGGCTACAAGACCCGTCGCTTTACGACCGTTTTGGACGAAGTCCGTGGCTTTTTTGAAGCGCACAATCAGGTGGGAACGGTCCCCGGTGGGTTGCACGTTGAGCTCACCGGCGATGATGTCACCGAATGTTTGGGTGGATCGGAAGAAATTGACGATATTGGGCTTGCCCGCCGCTATGAAACCCTGGTGGACCCGCGCTTAAACCACCAGCAATCTCTGGAAATGGCATTCGCCGTGGCAGAGATGCTGCACCTGTAACCGATGCAAGCAACATGTGGCGCCCTCAGGATTTGGGGGCGCCACATTGTATTAGGGCGATGTCACGCTGGCGGGTAGTTGCCACACGATCGGATCGGCGCCGAGCTCTGCCAGCAACGCATTGGTCCGTGAAAAGGGGCGCGAGCCGAAAAACCCGCGATTGGCTGACAGCGGTGAGGGGTGGGCCGATGTCAGGACGCGGACCTGCGCGCCGGTAAAGAGCGGTGCTAGCTGTTGCGCCTGGCGGCCCCATAAGATCGCCACCAACGGCAACTCGCGCGCTACCAGTTGGCCAATCGCACAGTCGGTGACCTCTTCCCAGCCGCGACCGCGATGGGCATTCGGTTTTCCTGGCTGGGTGGTCAGTACTCGGTTGAGGAGCATCACCCCCTGCTCACTCCACGCACTCAGGCAGCCGTGTTCCGGCGGAGTGATGCCCAGGTCGGAGTGCAACTCACGGTAAATATTCACCAGTGACCGCGGAAGCGGACGCACATCGGGTTGGACCGAAAAACTCAACCCCATTGGGTGACCGGGAGTGGGGTAGGGATCTTGGCCGACGATCACGACCCGCACCTGGTCAAACGGATAGGTAAAGGCCCGTAATACGTCACTGCCGGCGGGCAGATAGCCTCGCCGAGCCGCATTTTCTTGGCGCAGCATTTCCCCGAGCTCACCGATCCGATCTTTGACCGGAGCCAGGGGCGCGCGCCAGCTGCTGTGGACAGCTTCAAGAGTGCTCATGGTTCCAGTGTACGAATCATCGCGAAGCGATTGCGGGTTAAGCTGGCTGGGTGCAGCGAGATGAACTCAGTGATCAGGAACGCGCAATCTTAGATTTTGAAGCCCAGTATTGGTATTACACCGGGGCGAAAGAAAAAGAGATTCGCGCGCGCTTTAACCTGTCACCAACGCAGTATTATCTCCGGTTGTCACACCTGCTTGACCGTCCTGCTGCGATGGCCGCGAAACCGGCGGTGGTGCGGCGATTGCGATCACAGCGTGAATCGCGTGACGCGGCGCGTAGCTGGCGGCAAAATTACCGTCCTGAGCGTTAAGGTGGGGGTATGAGCCATTACGAGGAAGACGAATTCGATATCGCTGCGCGTGAACGTGGCACCGGTGGTGCCCACCGGCGCGTCGAGTCGCCATGGCGGCGATACCTTCCCCTGATTGTCGTCCTCATCGTCGCCCCGCTACTGGCCTGGGGAGTGATGAGCTTGCTTACCAAGGACCGCGCGAGTGTGGATAGGAGTCCGGCTGCAACCACGCCGGCGGCCACCGAAGCAGCTGAAGACAATGGCGAACAGAGCGATGAGACCGATGCCGATGCAGACCAAGGTGACCAAAGTGAGGGTGAACCCAGCGAGGAACCAAGTGAGGAACCCGCGGACTTTGATCGCACGTTGAGCGTTGTAGTCCTTAACGGTGCGGGGATTAACCAGCTGGCCTCAACGGTGGCAGCTGAGTTAGAAGCCGAGGGCTTTACCAATGTGAAGCCCGGTGACTATGGCTCCCAATTCCCCACGGTGACGACAATTTACTACCACTCACCAGCCGAGCGCGCAGCTGCCGAAGCAATCGGTGAGAAACTCGGCATCAGCGAACTGGTCGAATCGGCTGAAGCGACCCCGGCCATTGCGATCGTGCTGCGCGATAACCCGCTGGGATAATGGTCGGATAGTTCACATTGGTGCATGCCATCTTGCACTCTTAGGTCGAGAGTGCCAAACTACCAATTAGCACTCGCAATAGCCGAGTGATAAAAACCCGAGGTGAATCGGTGAGGTTAGCGCAGTGGCGTGACAAGAACGCTACGGCGATAATCGTCCGTCGCGGGCGCCGATGCACCCAAAACTCTCTGGAGGAATTCACCCCATGGCGAAGATGATTGCGTTTGACGAGGAAGCTCGTCGCGGCATGGAAAACGGGCTGAACACCCTCGCGGACACCGTCAAGGTCACCCTGGGCCCCAAGGGCCGCAATGTGGTGCTGGAAAAGAAGTGGGGCTCACCCACCATCACCAATGACGGCGTGTCAATTGCGAAGGAAATTGAGCTCGAAGATCCGTACGAAAAAATCGGTGCGGAACTCGTAAAGGAAGTTGCCAAGAAGACCGACGATGTCGCCGGTGATGGCACCACCACTGCGACCGTGCTGGCGCAGGCCCTGGTGAAGGAAGGGCTGCGTAACGTTGCTGCTGGCGCGAATCCGATTGCGCTCAAGCGCGGTATTGAAAAGGCCGTTGACCTGGTAACTGAAAAGCTGCTGGCCGACGCCAAGGAAGTTGAAACCAAGGACCAGATTGCCGCGACCGCCGCGATCTCCGCTGGTGATGAGCAGATCGGTGAACTGATCGCCGAATCCCTCGACAAGGTTGGCCGTGAAGGCGTTGTCACCGTGGAAGAGTCCAACACCTTTGGACTTGACCTGGAACTGACCGAAGGGATGCGTTTCGAACGCGGCTTCATCTCCCCCTACTTCGTGTCTGACCCAGAACGCCAAGAAGCCGTGCTGGAAGACCCCTACGTGCTGCTGGTCGAATCGAAGATCGCCAACGTTAAGGACCTGCTGCCGCTGCTGGAAAAAGTGATCCAGTCCGGTAAGCCGCTGTTCATTGTTGCCGAAGATATCGAAGGTGAAGCCCTGGCGACCCTCGTGGTGAACAAGATCCGCGGCACCTTCAAGTCCGCTGCGGTCAAGGCCCCGGGCTTCGGTGACCGTCGCAAGGCCATGCTGCAGGATATCGCGATCCTCACCGGCGGTCAGGTAATCTCTGAAGCCGTTGGCCTCAACCTCGAATCGGCCACCCTCGACATGCTGGGCAAGGCCCGTAAGGTTGTGGTGACCAAGGACGAAACCACCATTGTGGAAGGTGCCGGCTCTGCCGACCAGATCGAAGGCCGCGTCAAGCAGATTCGTAGCGAAATCGAAACCTCCGATTCCGATTACGACCGCGAGAAACTCCAGGAACGCCTCGCCAAGCTCGCCGGTGGCGTTGCTGTGATTAAGGCTGGCGCTGCTACCGAGGTCGAACTGAAGGAACGTAAGCACCGCATTGAAGATGCTGTGCGTAACGCCAAGGCCGCTGTGGAAGAAGGCATTGTTGCCGGTGGGGGCGTTGCTCTCATCCAGGCCGCCAAGGAAGCTTTCGAAGGCCTGAAGCTCGAAGGTGACGAAGAAACCGGCGCCAACATCGTCAAGATCGCGGTGGAAGCTCCGCTGAAGCAGATTGCCGTGAACGCTGGCCTGGAAGGCGGCGTCGTGGTGGAGAAGGTCCGTCACCTGCCTGCAGGTGAAGGCCTGAACGCCGCCACCGGTGAATACGAAGACCTGATGGAAGCCGGCGTCAATGACCCGGTGAAGGTGACCCGCTCTGCCCTGCAGAACGCCGCGTCCATTGCCGGTCTGTTCCTGACCACCGAAGCGGTTGTGGCTGACAAGCCCGAACCGCCAGCACCGCCAGCTGCTCCGGCAGCCCCGGACATGGGTGGCATGGGAGGCTTCTAACCCTCACTTGACGCGATAGCGTGATAACCGGCCCGGTCGTGAGACCGGGCCGGTGTTGCTTTGCGCAAGAGCAGGAGGATCTTAGCTCTGGAACATCAATTCGGTATGGCTTTCAGCATCCTCATACTGTTGCGCCGCGACTTTAAGTGCCTGAGAAATTTCCTCCAGGGTTTGTTCCACCTGCTGCTGGACCACATACCAGCGCTGGGAGCACTGGGTGAACGCGGCGGCAGCGCGCCCGCTCCAGGTATTTTGGAGCGTATCGAGTTTTCCCATCATCGCGTGTACTTGATCACGCACGGCTGATGCGTGGGCGGTAACACTCACCGCCGCACTTTGGATATCAGTGGAATTTACCGTGTACTGCATTTGGACCTCCCGGTCGTGGTCTGCCTGCACATTGTGTGCAACTGCCGATTTACGGCGGTGACTCGAACCTAAAGCCGGGTGGTGAATTGCGGAAACCTGCCTGTGGAGCGCCAGGTGCGCTCAGCAGCTGTGCACCGCTGCACACCTTCGGACCTGCTGGGGCGACGGTGGCACAAATGAGAGCATGATCGGGCACGGAAAAACCGCAGTTGATGGCGACCGCTTACGCGTTATTCCTCCGATGTCATCGGCCGGACGCCCGCAGATTCCTCTTCGGGATTTGCACTGCGTTTCTTTCTGCGGATGGGGGTCATTTCTACACCCTTACCGGGGGTAATCGTTGGATTTTCGCCACGCTTATCCATCCGCATGACCGTGGCATTACGCCGCGGTAAGGACCGCAGATCGCTGGGTTCGCGTTCAATTCCCGAACTGGTTGTTCCAACGGACACATCCGTGGCGGCCGGCTGGATGGGGCCGCCAATCAGCTCGGCGCGGCGGCGTTGCGCCTGGTGTTTCTCCTGTGCCAGCAGCGCCATGTCATCACGATCGGATCCGTTGGTCTCAGGCGTTGCCACGCTGCTTCCACCATCGCTATTTGCGGGATTCTCCAGGTCAGCGGCACCGTGGTGGTCAGGGGCGGCGTTGGGATAAAACGAGCGCACGTGCTCAATAGATTCACTCACCGGTAAGGTCGCTTCGTCTGCATGTTCACTTGCAAGCACACGGTCGCGTTCGGCCTGTAATCGTTGCAATTCGGCAGCGAGATTCTCACGCGCGGCATCTTCCCACTGCGTTGCCATCGGAGTGGTGAAAATGTGCGGGCGGGCCAAGAATCGTTCAATAATCGCGGTGCGTGCCTCAAGATAGTCCAGCAGCGGGACGTGCTCGTATTCGCGGCGCACATTTTCCCGGTAGGTGCGATATTTTTGCGGTTCGACCGCAAGACTTCCTAAATCAGCATCGCACAGGGCCTGCGCATCGATATTGTCACTGCAGCTGTGGCCGGCCAAAGTGGTGATGATGTCACAGATGCGGCTGACTTCGGCTGCGGGCACTGCCAGATTCGTCAATTGAGTACGTGCCAGATCCGCTGAACCGGTCTCATCTTTACCCGCCGCCTGCTTGTAATGGCGAATATTGGAGGTATCGAAAATGGCACCGTGATACCACGCTGCCAGCCGCACGCAGTCAGGATGATGGGTTTCGGCGGCCAACGTGTCAACCCGTTGGAGGATGTCAATCAGGTGGGTGAGGTTGTGGAAGTAGCGCTGTGGTTCCTGCCAGCGCGCAATGAGGTCGGCAGCAACCTCGTGGACCGTGGCCTTATCGGCCTGACCGCCGACGGCTTTGATGCTGCGGCAAAACGCTGCCGGCAACCACTGCGGGGCATGCGCACCCGTCATTGTCGTTATCCTCCCATCGAAACGATTCGCGAAGGCCATGGTAAACCCAACGGTGGCTTACTGGCGAACCTACGGTCTTGGATTTAATCTAAATGATTTTTCTGTTCGCTGTGTGCTTGAGCCTGCGAAGCGGGCAACAAAATCCGAATCGTGAATCCCCCTCCTGCGGTGGTGCGAACTGCCAGCTGGCCGGCATGAGCTTCAACAATTGCGGCCACAATGGCAAGTCCGAGTCCACTGCCCCCAGAACTGCGTGACCTGGAGGTATCGACGCGATAAAATCGCCGGAAAATTTGTGCGGCCTGGGCGGCCTCAACGCCCGGACCGTGATCGCGGACCTCGACGGCGGCATAGCCGTCGTGATAGCCGACGGCGAATTCAACCGGAGAGCCAGGTGGGGTGTGCTGGATAATATTGCCCACCAGGTTGGCAAGGAGCTGGTGGATTTTATCCGGATCGGCCCACGCGAGGATCTCGTCGCCGTCGTCCTCATGCAGATCGATCACCTGCACGCATCGCTCACGATCAAGGACTCGCAGGTCGCTTGCCGCATCTTCAGCAACCTCACGGATGTTAATCAGCTGGCGAATCAGGCGGCGGCCTTCATCGAGGCGAGCCAGTTGCAGCAGGTCGGCCACCAGGTTGCCCATTCGGGCAGCTTCATCTTCAATCCGGCGCATGGCGGTGGAAATATCGTCCTGTGGAATCCCACCCATCCGGTAGAGTTCGGCATAGCCACGAATGGTTGCGACCGGGGTGCGTAACTCGTGGGAGGCATCGGAGATGAACTGGCGGGTACGTGCCTCCGAGGCGGTGCGATCAGCGAAGGCCTGTTCAATCTGCGCGAGCATCGTATTGAGGGAATGGGCGAGGGACCCGACTTCTGTGTTCAACGGGTGGGCGCGGATGCGCCGGGAGAGATCACCGGCCGCAATGGCTCCGGCTGTTGCTTCAATCTCCCGCAAAGGACTCAACGCGCGGCGGATTGCAAGCCACGACACCAATACTCCCACCACAACCAGCACCATCGATGTGGTCACGAGCAGACCGATGGAATCTTCCAGGGGGCGTAACACCGAGGCTGTTGGCAGCGCCACCGAAGCAACCCCCATATTGGTAGCGGAGACCATTTGCACCTGGTAGACCCGCCAGGAACCGCCCTGGGTTGCATTCGGGACGGTAAAGGCCTGCCGGAAGGTTGCGGTATCGCCGATATTGGGCGTTTCGATCAGGGGTTTACCGAATTCGCGGACCGTTTCGTCATGGACCTGGATAACACTCTCGCCGTTATCCATATCCAGGCGAATATAAAACTGGTTTGGTAGGGACTCATCACTCGCATCGAGCTGTTGCATCCATTCGGTGGGGCCACCGGTTAACGACTCGGCAGTGGAGGCGAGGTGGTGGTCCAACTGGGCGAGCAGGGAGGAACGCAACAGGGTGGAGGTGACAATGAATGCGACCATCAGACCGCAGGTGAGCACCACAACGAAGGTTGCCACCAGGCGGGTGGATAGCGGAATTTCTTCCCACCGGCTGGTCCGTGGCTGCGGTGGTGTTGGCGCGGGGGGATTCGCCTCCTCGCGCAGCGCAGCGGTACCGGTAGGCAGCTGTTCACCTGAGTGCTGGGCGGCCACGACGTCGCGCTATTCTTCCAACCGCAACATATATCCCACCCCGCGACGAGTGTGGATTAATGTCGGGTGATCGGGTAGTTCAATTTTTCGGCGGATATAGGAAATGTAGGATTCGACGATATTCGCATCCCCCATAAAGTCGTATTCCCACACGTGATCCAAAATTTGGGCTTTGGAGACCACCCGCTCCGCATTGAGCAGCAGGTAGCGCAGCAATTTGAACTCGGTAGGGGACAGGTCGATCAGTTGCCCATCACGGTGAACCTCATGGGTGAGTTCATTTAAGGTCACATCCGCATAGGTCAGCAGGGAGTCATCCTCACCTTCGAGCCGGGTGCGGCGTAAAATCGCGTTGATCCGAGCGACGAGTTCTTCTAGTGAAAATGGTTTCGTAACGTAGTCGTCTCCACCTTCTTCTAACCCGGTGAGTTTATCGGCCACATCATCGCGGGCGGTTAAAAACACCACCGGTGTGGTGATCCCCGCGCCGCGAAGACGCCGAATCACCGTGAACCCGTCCATATCGGGCATCATCACATCCAGGACGATCAAATCAAAGAAGTCACTGCGGGCGGTGTGTAATGCCGAGTGACCATCACCCGCCGTGGTGACGTCAAAACCAGCAAATTTCAAGGACGCGGCCAAGAGGTCACGAATATTTGGTTCGTCATCAACGACGAGCAGCCGGGCGGGTGTATCAGAACTCATGGGCGTAATCCTAGTGTCTCGAGGCGGAAAAACGCACCGATAATGCGTGCTAAATCGTACAGGTCTGCCGTGCCGGCAAGTTCACGTGCCGAGTGCATCGACAGTAGCGGTACCCCCACATCCACGGTGGTGATCCCCAACCGAGTAGCGCTGATCGGACCGATGGTTGACCCACAGGGCATCGCATTATTGGACACGAAAGTTTGTGATTGAGTCCCAGCAGCGCTAACCGAGCGGTGAAAAACCGCGGTGCCAACCGCATCGGTGGCATAGCGCTGTTGTGCATTGACTTTCAATAACACCCCCGCATTGAGCAACGGCCGGTTATCAGGATCATGGTGGCCGGGATAGTTGGGGTGGACGGCATGGCCCGCATCGCATGACAGCAGGAAAGAACGGGCCAACATCGTATAGACCCGCTCACGTTTCGCCCCCAGCGCTATCGCGGTGCGTTGCAACACGTCGTTGAGCAGTGGTCCACCGGCTCCCGAACGGGTAGCTGAGCCGACCTCCTCGTGATCAAAAGCCGCCATTACGATCACATCGTGATGGTCAACCTGGTCAAGGTGGCGCATCGCGTAGAGAGCCGCGAAGGTTGACGAGAGGTTATCGAGTCGACCAGCGGCATACAGATCCCCCTTAGCGCCGATCCGCTGCGGGCTTTGGGTGTCATAAAGGTAGAGTTCGTGGGCACTAATAGCGCTGGCATCTTCAAGACCCGCCTGGGTCGCGATCACGTCGAGGACGCGAATATCTTCCCCGGCCAATCCCACAATCGGGGCGGTGTGCTGTTGCTTGTCGAGGAGTAATCCCTCCGTGGTGACTCCGCGATCCAAATGGATTGCCAGCTGTGGGATTCGGCAGATCGCACCGGTGCGGACCAGATGGTGGGTGCCTTCGGTATCAATTACGCGTCCGGCGATCCCAAGATCTCGGTCAAGCCAGGAGTTGAGCAGTGGACCGCCGTAGATTTCTACCCCCAGGGACTGCCATCCGTGGCGGAGGATATCGGGCAGGGGTTTGAGTTTAAACCCCGGAGAGTCGGTATGGGTCCCAACAATACGAAAGCCACTACTTGCGTCCGCTCCTTCAGGGACCCACCACGCCACCACAGCGCCATCACGAACGAGATAGTGCCCACCGGGGCGGGCATCCCACGGCTCGGTTTCGAGCTGGCGTTCAAAGCCGCAATCACGCAACTGGCGTGCCATCATTTTTGCGGCATGGTACGAGGTGGGGGAGGCCGCAATAAAGTCAGTGAGCGCATCGGTGTAATCGACAACAGTAGCCATAGCGCTATTGTCTCACTGCCAGCGCCCCGCACAACCTCCGGCTATGCCAGGTGCGTTAACCGGCCGCCAAGCACGGTGGCATACACGCGCATTGCGCGTAAATTAGCGGCTTGTTCCGCCACATCAGCGCCAGCTGGATGCAGCGGATCAGCCTCCACGATAGCGAGGTCTGCGGGCATCGCCGGATGCAGCAGTGCGCCGTGATCAGGCGCGGTGGCCTCCATCGCCGGCGCGATCGAAGCGCGCACCGCAACCGAGGCGTCCAGAAGCTGGTCGGCATGCCAGGGCGGATCACCCGGCAGTGCCCGGGAGACGGCCGCACTGATTGCCAACCACGGATCCAGTGGGGCGACCGGCGCGTCAGAACCAAGGGCGATGCGCACGCCGGCCGCAACCAGACCGGCAAATTCGTAAGGGGTGCGTCCCGGCCACAGAACTTCGGCCGCATCGCGATCATCAAGCAGGTGGGCCGGTTGGATTGAGGCAATTAAATCAAGATCAGCCATCTGGGCAATCTCACTGGCACGTACCAGCTGCGCGTGTTCAATCGACCCGCTGGCACCACTGCTTGCAAAAGCCTGTAACACCACCGCATTGGCACGATCACCAATCGCGTGGATAGCCGCGCGCAGCTCATGGCGATGGGCGGTGGTGAGTAACTCTCTCAGTTCGGTTTCCCCTACCGATAACACACCGTGACCACCTTGGGGATAGGGATGAAAACAGTAGGCGGTGCGGGTATTGAGACTGCCATCAGCAATAACTTTCAACGGCCCAAGATGTACCAGACCCGCCTCATCAAGCTGGTCGCCAGTCTTCCAGCCGCGCGCAATCACCCCATCGAGTTCACCGGGATAAAATCCGGCTTGGATCCGCAGTGACTGCAACCCGCGCTCCGAGCGGGCCGGCCACGAGCGGTGGGCGGCAGAAAAATCAAAGTCACGCACCCCCACAACCCCGCGGCTAGCCGCATCGGCCTGCGCTTTTCGCAGTCCCGCGTCGGCATCTTCTTGAGGTAGCGCCTCCAAGGTGGGGATGATGTCAAACCATTCGGCCTCCTGGACCACCCCATCGCGGGCTGCCAACCCCAGGAGGTGCAGTGCCGCCGAGTTCATCCACGCACTGTGGTAGTCCATGGAGATGCCCACCACCGGGATATCGCCGGTGTACTCATCAAGCAGGGCGACACTGGGCGCTGGATCCCACAGCACCCCCTGATAGTTCATTCCAACGACAGCTCCGCCGCGTAGCGGTGGGTTAGCTTTGGCTGCATCAGCGAGCAGCTGGGCGCATTCGCGCGCGCTCCTGGCCGCGGCAAGATCAACGGCCGTGAAGGTTTTCGCCCACTGCGCGAAATGGACGTGTTGGTCCCATAAGCCCGGCATAATCCAGCGACCCTCACCATCGAGGATCTCACCTGCCACAGGTGTGTTCTCCCCAATTGCCGTGATGACACCATCGGTGATGGTCACACTGGTTGGTGCCTGGTTTGTGCCAACAATACGGACATTATCTACCCGAGTGATGAAATCGGATTGCATTGTCATCCTTTCGCCAAGCCACTGCTTTGACCATACTCCCGTTGCGGTGGCGACAGGCAACGAAAAACCCCCAGGATCTTTCACAATCCTGGGGGTGATATGTGGGAAAGCTAGAGGAAGTCTGCAGGGTTGAAGTCATCAAGGTGGATGATCTTCACCCGCGGCAAGCTCACCTGGAATGCTTTCACTTCAGTTTCTAAATCATAAATTTCAAGACCGTTATCTGTCAGTGCCGCCAACTCGGAGTTGAGGAATTCGCGGAAACACAATACTCCCACGCGCGAGCCACCTTTGAGAAGCTGTTCAACCTGGGGAATGAAATCGCCGTCATGACTGGCCAGGAGGACATGGGCAGGGCCACGCTCCGCAAGTGATTCCAAGGTGCGTTGAATCCCGATGTCGACGACCTTTTGCGTTGATTTTCCGGCCAGTGGTACCGGACGGTATTCCATTGCGATCAACGCTTGGACAAAACTGATGGGCATTTGCCCGCTGGTGGCATTTAAGAAGAACAGCGCGCGCACATCACGCGCAAACCGGGATGTGGCAAAGGTTAAAATCCGATCCCACCTGGGCCGTTCTTCGGGATTGGGCCGCCGATTCAATACTGACAGTCCCAAGGTGGCGTCAATATTTTCGCCATCGATCAGGAGATACGTCATTTGTTCCATGTGGTAAGCCTAGCCGTCCCCGTGTGGTTTTACCGGTTGGGAGACCAGTTATTTTCAGCTCCCAGCCGGTAGCGCCAGCGCCCCTCACCCCGGACAGGCGCGGGCGAGGGGCGTGGGTAAAGGATTCGGATTATTCGACGATCTCAGCTTCCTGATCGCCGGTGAGTTGCGGTCGGGATTCGGCTTGCAATGCTTGCAGTCGTGCCTCAATCTCGGCCTGCTCATCACTGTTTTCCAGTTCAGCAAACTGTGACTCCAATGACGACGCGGCGATTTCCTGCTTGCCGGCAACCATTGCTTCTTGTTGGCGCACCTGGTCTTCAAACCGGGAAATTTCGGTCGTAGGATCCAATACGTTAATTGACGAGAGCGCATCGGTGACCTTCGCTTGGGCGGAGGCAGTCTTTTGGCGGGCAACGAGCTCATCACGTTTGGACTGCAGCTCGTTGAGTTTCAGCCGCATGGTGGTCAGCCCGTCCTTGAGCTTGTTCACCACTTCGTTTTGCTGCTCGATCATGGGTTTTGCAGCATTGACTTCTTTTTCAGCAGCAAGCTGTTTCGTCAAGGCGATACGGGCGAGCTGATCGAACTTCGTCGCTCCTGCCTCATCGCCTTGCTCGCGCAACTGTGCAGCTTTTTGAGCAGCTGCGCGGGCCTTATCACCCCAGTTACGCACTTCAGCTTGATCTGACGCGTAATCTTTTTCCGCCAACCGTAAATTGCCGATTGTCACCGCGACGGCTTCTTCGGCTTCCCGAATCGAATTTGTGTAGTCACGTACCAGCTGGTCGAGCATCTTTTGGGGATCTTCGGCTCGGTCCAGCAGGGCGTGAATATTGGCGCGTGTCAGCTGCGCAATACGACCCAGGATGGTTTGTTTTTCAGCCATGGTTGTCCTTTCGCGGATGTATCGTGCTTCCACTCTATGAGAAAAGCGGGGCTGTGGGCAGAAAATGTGTGGTTAAAAACGTGACCCGGCACCGCGTGAGGACCCACCGAAGCTGCCGCCCCCACCGCGCGATGATCCGCCACCAAAGCCGCCCCCGAAACCACCGCGGCGCGGTAGACCACCGTAGCGACTGCCGCGAGATGTGGAGCCGGTGAGAATGTTGCCCAGGACATCGGCAAGGACAAGTGTGCCAAAGCCCGGGCCACGTTGATTGCCATAGCCGGGCATACCCACCGGTGGATAGCTTGTCGCCCGTTGGGCATCGGCGGTTGCGAGCTGTTGGGAGCGATGAGCTGCATCGCGGGCCTTTTGGCACAGGCCAATTGCCGCATGCGGATCAGATTCGGCCCGATCATGAGCCTGGCGGGCTAATTCGAGCGCCTGGGAAAAGGCGAGCCGTGCTTGGCTGCCAATTTGGCGGCGGTGGGTGTGTAAGAGCGTATTGATCGCTTCTAAATGTGCATCGAGATCCGCTAGTTGCGACGAGATGCGCTCACGTGCTCGCTCGGTGCGCTCCGCAGCATCGCGATATGGTGCCAGGACCTCATCGAGTGCATTTTCCGCCTGGGTTAGGCCATTGAGTGCCGCAATGGGATCGCCACTTTGGTGCGCGTCGTGCGCATTTGCGATCGCGGCATTTGCAGCCTGCAGTTGGGGAGCAATCACGGAGTGGTCATCCACGAGCCGGTTGGCATCACTGATATCGGCACGAATTGACGCGAGTGCCTGCGGGAGCCGCGTTTTCGCATCGGCGAGCATTTCATCAGCAGAATAGACTGCTTGCAAGAGCTCACTGGCCTGCGAGATCGCACCTTCAGCCAGGCGGGCTTGGACCACCGCCGCATCACGATCGTCAGCCACAACCCGCTGCTGGCCCGCCGCAATCGCGGTGCGGGCCGTATCTAAAAACTCCCGGGCACGGGCCGGATTATCCTGAAATGAGGCAAGTGCCGCGGGCGAAAAACGGTTGACCAGGGTATTTAACACCGAGCGGGCCCCTTCCAACCGGCCGCGTACCTCCACGGCTCGGGTATCGAGTTCGCGCAGGACCTCTTCAACGCGCGACCGCATATCACGCATCTGGGTGAATTGAGCAATATGGGCGTGCAGTTGGGTTTCGGCCTGCTCACACAACTCCAATACCTTGCGGTAGCGGGCAGCTGCATCGCGGGGTGGCGTACTGGCCTGATCAAGTTCGCGGTGGACGGCGAAAGCTTTGGCAGCTAAGGACTGCGCTTGCCGCAGGGAGGCGGTAAATTCATCGGTTTTGTCAATCCCAAATTCAGCTTGGGCAAATCCGAGTTCATCTTTGGCGCTACGCAGGGCATCGTCGATATCGACCAGCGCAGTGCCGGCGGCTTTGCGTAACTCGGTGATACTCGCCTGACGATTGGCTTGAATCGTGGCGCGCTTAGTTTTCGAGGTGCGGCGTAAGATCACATAGAACAGCACGATCGGAATGAGGATCAGCAAGCCGAAGCGCACGAACCCACCGCCTGACTTCCCCTCGGTGGTACCCGCGGTGGTTGTGAGCGAACCCGCATCGTCTGCCAGGTGGGAGATGGCAGCCGAAACCCCATCAGCCCACTGGTTGTCACCAAAGGCAGGTTGGAGGTCAGTGGTAATAATCGCCTCGAGTTCAGAGCTACTCACCGGTGCGTTCGGTGCACGATAAAACCACAGGGAGCGCTCATCTACCGCAACGGCGAGCAGGAGCTGGTTGACCGCGAGATTCGAGCGTTGAGCGGTAGCCTCTGCCCAGTCACCCGCATCGGTATTGTCGAAATCGGCAACAAAGACCACCCACAGCGCAATATTGGTCTCCTCACGCAGGCTCGCAAGTTCGTCTTCCAAAGTGGTGATCTCGTCCGGTGAGAGAACCCCCGCCTCATCGGTCAGCGGTGAGTCGAGCCGCAGTGGAGCGCTGATGGGCGCTGCGATATCTGCTGTTGCGCGGGCTGGCATGATCACCGCCGGCATGCAGGTAAGAATGAGGGCGGTAAGCAGCGAGGTGAACATCCGCAACATTTCGACTCCTTCATCTGTGTTAATTATGCGCCATCCCGCACCGCTGTGCCGCCAGCGTATGCCACAAAGTGTAAAGCAGGTACGATAGTGAGGTGGTGTGCCGCCCGATCATGGCATACCGCGCCAAGATATTCGCATGTGCAATGGAGAAAGGACGCCATCATGCCGACGGGACGCGTGAAATGGTTTGATGCCGATAAAGGTTTCGGTTTTATTACCAGCGATGATGGCGACGAAGTATTCCTCCACGCCAGTGCGCTGCCCGAAGGGCACACCTCGGTGCGACCGGGGACAAAACTTGATTTTTCAATTGCCGATGGCAAACGCGGCCCGCAGGCCATGTTCGTCTCCTTTGTGGGCCCGGCCCCCAGTGTGGCGCGTAACTTACGTCGGCAACCGGCAACAATGGTCCCGATTGTTGAAGATTTAATTCGGATTCTTGATTCGGCTTCCAACCAGTTACGCCGCGGTCGCTACCCCGATCACGGTAAAAAGATTGCGAAAATGCTCCGGGCGGTGGCTGAAGATTTTGACGTGTAACCGTGAGAAGTGATGGGAAAGCAGAAACCTCGCAGAGAACGCGCACTGCGCAACGCTGTGGATGTGGCACGCGATGCGGCCATAGAACTCGCCGGTAAAGATTCGGTTGGCGATCACCTCGAATTCGTGTTGGAAGGTGAACGGCTCGGCTCACATCTCTTTCAATGTAATGATCCGGGCTATCGCGGCTGGAACTGGTGTGTCACCCTCGCGCGGATTCCGCGCGGACGCGTGGCAACCGTATGTGAAGTTGCCCTGCAGCCGGGCCGTGGCGCCCTGCTTGCACCGCCGTGGGTGCCATGGGCAAGTCGGCTGCGCCCAGGAGATCTAGGACCCAACGATGTGCTGCCCTACATCGCTGACGATGATCGACTTGTCACCCAGCAACAGCCCGACCCCACTGACGATGATGAGGACGGGGAGGGACCTGACGGGGACGAAGCACCACCAGCGGATTTAGGCGGTCGGCGGCGGGTATTATCCCCGCAGGGGCGTGCCGCGGCAGCTGAGCGGTGGTACGCCGGTGATTTCGGGCCACGCAGTGCCCGGGCAAAACGCGCCAGCGCCAAATGTGGGAGCTGTGGTTTCCTCCTCGCGCTCGCCGGGTCCACCCGCACCATGTTCGGGGTGTGCGCAAATGAATGGTCACCGGCTGATGGTCACGTTGTTTCTCTCGATCACGGGTGCGGTGCCCATTCGGAAACTGACGTCCCCCACACTGCCAGCCAGTGGCAGCAAAGCGAACCGGTGATTAACGAAATGGATATCGACATTATTACTCCGGCTCCAACTTCATGAGTTTGCCACCACCGAGCGGCCCGATGTTCCCGATGCGCAGCGTCATCTTGGGAACATTCGTCCCGACAATCCTCTTTGAGTTGGCAATGGGGGCGGTCATGCCGATCTTTGTGGCAACCGCCATCGATGTGGGGATGAGTCTGAAAGGCGCAGCGCTGCTGGTGACAATGGTGGCGGTCGGTCAGCTCCTGTCCGACGTGCCCGCCGGAGCAATCGCCGCGCGCCTTGGTGATCGCGCCGCCATGTTGATCGCCTCGGGGGTGGGGATCGCCGGGTTTTTGGCCGCCTACCTTGCCACCCACCCGGCCACCCTGGTGGTGGCAATCCTCGCCATGGGAGGTGGATCGGCCGCATTCTTCCTTGCGCGCCAGTCCTACCTCACCGATATCACCCATCCGCTGCGGCGCGCTCGGGTGATGTCAACAATGGGTGGGGTGGTCCGGATTGGCTTGTTCTTCGGTCCGTTTTGTGGTGCCGCCATCATTCCAATTTTCGGGGTGCGCGCCGTCTACCTCCTGGCGGTGGTGACCGCAGCTGTGGGGATTATTTTCATACTCGCTTTTGGTTCCACCCCCACCTCCCACAGGTCAGCAAGCCAGACGAAAGGCCCCAGCTACGGGCAGTTACTGCGCGACTTCCGCCCCCAACTAGCGACCTTGGGAATAGCGATCCTACTGATTGGAGCGGTCCGCGGTGCCCGGATGACCGTGCTGCCGCTGTGGGCGGAGTATTTAGGGCTGTCGCCCGACACCACCTCGGTGATTTTCGGGGTCGCGAACATGATCGACATGCTGCTGTTCTACCCGGCGGGCAAAGTGATGGATGCCTTTGGGCGGCTGTGGATCGGTATTCCGGCAATGATTGTGATGGGGGCTGCCTTCATCGTGATTCCCCTCACCGCCACCGCCTGGCAGCTCGCGGCAGCAGCGGTCCTGCTCGGTTTTGGGAACGGCATCTCATCGGGCATTCTCATGACCCTTGGCGCCGATATTGCTCCCCAAGCGGGACGGAGTAAATTCTTGGGGATCTGGCGGATCTTTTCCGATACGGGCTCACTGGCCGGCCCCACCATCCTCACAATCGGCGCGGGTCTGGGGTCACTGGCCGGTGGCATCTGGGTGATGGGCGGCGTTGGGGTACTCGCGGTGATTGCCCAGTGGGTGTGGGTGCCGAAGTGGAGTGAGCACGCCAACCGCACAACCAGACGCCGTGCGGGTATTAAGGTAACGAAACTCTAGCGCTGGACGCGGTTGATCATCGCGGTTACATCCCCACTCACAAGCGCGTTGCGATTGGCAACAATGGTCGGTTCGGGATTGACCGGACGTCCCCCAGCGGCATGAGGCGTAATAATCATATTCGGAGCCTCCCACAGCGGTGAATCAGCCGGCAGCGGCTCATGTTCGACCACGTCGGTGGCCGCCCCGGCAATTACCCCATCACGCAAGGCCGCGACGATACCATCTTCACTCCACGTTGATGCCCGTCCCACATTGACCACGAGCGCCCGTTCGGGCAGAGCCGCGAGCCGCGCGGGGGTTAACACCCCCGCAGTTGCTGGGGTCGAAGGCAAAATCATCACGAGCACATCGGTGTGACCAAGGAGACTATCAATGTCATCTTCGGCCACAACCGGGAAACCACCGCGCGTTCCCGCCGAACGTGCAACCCCGGTGACGTGGGCGCCAAAGGGGACAAAGAGTTCGGCAATTGCCTGACCGATCGCTCCAAAACCCCAGACGGTCACACGCGCATCGAGCAGCGTGGTGACTTCACCTGCCGGATGCAGCGGTAGTGACCCACCAAGTTCTCCCGCCCACCGGTGTTCACGTTGCGCCGCGGCACATGCCGGGAGCCGACGGATCAGGGCGAGGGTGAGCATTAACCTGTGTTCTGCGACCGTACGATTGTGGAATCCGCGCCCCGTGGTGATCTCAATCCCATCGGGAACACCCGCGGCCAGCAGGGCGTCGGGGCCGGCCGCTAGCGTTTGAATCCACCGCACACGCGGCAGCGTTGGTAGGGTCGCTTGGATCCATTCGTGGCCGAATCCCCACATCACGATCGCGTCGGCATCACGATGCTCCTCGGGGATTTCCTCACCGAAGGTGTACCACACGAGTTCGTCATCGGGCAGATCTAAATGCAGGGCAACATCGTCGGGAAGTAGAATTTTCATTGCTCATCCTTCAGCATTTTGTGACCACTACGTGCACCAGTTTGCCGTATGGGGGCGAAAGTGTGCGACTATTTCTACGTGAACGCACCAGTCACTACCCAATCCAGCACCGGTCTGAGTGGCACACTCGACCGCTTCTTTTCCATCTCGCAGCGTGGCTCCACTATTGGCCGCGAAGTGCGCGGTGGCTTTGTGACATTCTTTGCAATGTCTTACATCCTTATTCTTAACCCGATTATTCTCTCGGCCTTCCCCGATAGCAATGGTGAATTCCTCGGGCATTCCACCGAAGCGAATATGGCGGCAATCGCCGCCGGCACCGCCCTGGTTGCCGGGGTGTTATCAATCGCCATGGGGCTGTGGGCGAACTTCCCCCTCGCACTGGCCTCCGGGATGGGCCTCAATGCGATGGTCGCCTTCACCCTGGTGGGTGCAACGCAACTGACCTGGGGGGAGGCGATGGGTTTGATCGTGTGGGAAGGCCTGATCATTCTCATCCTGGTACTCACCGGCTTTCGCGAGGCGGTCTTTAAAGCTGTCCCCGCCCAAATGAAAACCGCAATCTCGGTGGGAATCGGCCTGTTCATTGCCCTGGTTGGGCTGGTGAACGCCGGGATTGTCCGCCCGGGTGGCACCCCGCTGCAACTGGGAATTGACGGCTCTCTCGCCGGATGGCCCGCCCTCGTCTTCGTAGTTGGGCTGTTTGTGACCATCGTCTTGATGGTGCGCAAAGCCCGCGGCGCCATCCTCATTGGCATCCTCACCTCCACGGTGCTGGGTGTGATCATCCAGGCGGTGGTGCAGCTGGGACCCAAGAGCGATGACAACCCAACCGGGTGGGGCCTGTCGGTTCCAGAACTGCAGGGCGTTCCTGTCTCCCTGCCCGACCTTTCCACCCTCGGACATTTCGATCTGTTTGGTTCCTTCGGCAAGATTGGCGTTCTTGCCGTCCTCCTGCTCGTGTTTTCGCTGATGCTCGCCGACTTCTTTGACACGATGGGCACCATGGTTGCCATCGGTTCGGAAGCCGGACTGCTCAACGAACATGGCGATCCACCGCGCACCCGCCAAATCCTTGTGGTTGACTCGGTTGGCGCTGCCGCTGGCGGGATGGCCGGCGTGTCATCGGCAACCAGTTATGTCGAATCGGCGACCGGGGTGGGAGAAGGAGCGCGCACGGGGCTTGCCACCGTGGTGACCGGGACACTGTTCCTCCTGGCAATGTTCTTCGCTCCGCTAGTTGAACTTGTCCCTTCCGAAGCGGCATCCACCGCACTGGTGGCAGTCGGATTCTTGATGATGACGCAGGTGACGGACATTTCGTGGCAGCGCCCCGAAATTGCCATCCCCGCATTCCTCACCATCGCAATGATGCCGTTTGCCTACTCGATCACCGTTGGAATCGGCGCCGGCTTTGTGTCCTATCTCGTCATTGAAATTGCGCTCGGAAAAGCAAAGAAGATCCATCCCCTGATGTGGATTGTCTCGTTGCTGTTCGTGCTGTATTTCGTCTTGGGACCGCTGCAGAGCCTCCTTGGCGTGAACTAACGCACCACGTTTGCTGGGCGCCTGTGAATGTGGCGCCCAGCAAACGTATCTCAGCTGGCAGCGAACACGCCTTGCAGCACTCGCCGTTGGCGCTCGCGTCCGATAGAATCCCGTAGTTTGGAGACCCGGAATACCGCCTGCGTGCGAGAGCAGATGATGGAGACGTGAGCAAAACTTTTTATTCGCTGCAATTTCATAACTACAGAATCTGGTTTATTGGCGCGATCATCGCCAATATTGGCACGTGGATGCAGCGGATTGCTCAAGACTGGCTCGTCTTAAAAATCCTCACCGACGAATCGGGCTTCGCCGTTGGGGTGGTTACGGCCCTGCAATTCCTGCCACTGCTGATTTTCACCCCGATTGCTGGGCTGCTAGCCGACCGGATGGATCGGCGCACCCTGTTGATGTGGACACAAGGCGGGATGGGCGCCACTGCCGTAGTGCAGGGGATCCTCGTCCTATCCGGCCATGCACAACTGTGGCATATCTATGCCCTTGCCTTCGTCCTGGGGACATTTTCGGCTATCGACTCACCGGCACGGCAGATCTTTGTTGCCGAAATGGTGCCACCACAAGCCCTGCCCAATGCGGTGGCGCTAAACTCCACCTCCTTTAATGGGGCGCGACTCGTCGGTCCGGGAATCTCAGGGCTTTTGATTGCCGCGGTCGGCACCGGGTGGGTCTTTATGATTAACGCTCTCTCCTTTGCCGCCACCATCGGGGCCTTAATGCTGATGCGGGTAGCGGAGCTGCGGTCCCTGCCGCGGGTTCCGCGCGCTAAAGGTCAAATTCGTGACGGACTGACCTATGTGCGTCGGCGTACCGACATTGTCGTCATTATGGCGGTCGCCGGGGTGGTTTCCGCTTTGGGGTTGAACTTCCAACTCACCTCCGCGGTGATGGCCACCCAGGTCTATGGGCGCGATGTGACCGGCTTTGGGATTGTCGGCTCGGTTATGGCTATCGGGTCGGTTGCCGGGGCCCTTGTTGCTGCCCGGCGCAGCCAACCACGGGTGCGGCTGGTGATCACTGCCGCGTTCGTCTTTGGGATTCTCGCCGGAATTAATGCCCTGGCACCAACGTGGTGGGCCTATCTCGTATCGATCATGTTCGTTGGGTTTTCTTCCCTCACCTTGATCACCGCAGCCAATACGGCGGTGCAAATGTCGACCGAACCGTCAATGCGCGGGCGGGTGATGGCGCTTTACCAGATGGTATTCCTCGGGTCGACGCCACTTGGCGCGCCGCTGGTGGGGTGGATTGCGCAGGCATGGTCACCGCGCTGGTCGGTTGGAATCGGTGCGGTTGCCTCCATTGTGGTCGCCCTCGCGGCAGCAATCTGGGCGAAACGGCACTGGCGCGTTGAGGTGCACTATCAGTGGCACCGGCCCTACCTCGATATTGACGGTCCCGGAGAGCGCTATGCGCGGCAAGTTCAGGCTGCTATTCCACAGGCCGATGAGATGCGCGCCGACCCGGGCCACAAGGAGGCAGGTGAGACCGCCAATCAGGATGCGCCCACGGATGTGAGGCCTGATCGGGTCGCGACTTCTCCCTCTCCTGCACACAGTGACCCCAAGGCTGACCAGCCCAAGGCGCAGCCAGTTCCCAATCAGCGACGCAAACCGGCAAGTGAAGCGGAAGCCACTGCGGCGGCTGAAGAAGCGTGGCTGCGAGAAAAATACGAGCAACGCCGCGCGCGCGGTGACGAGTCGGACTAACCTGCACGCACCTGGTCAATCGCCCAGCTCAGCCATGAAAGGGCCGTTTGGAGATCGTCCATGGTCACCGAGGGAAAACACCCGATTCGCAGTTGATTGTCTCCAACACCCCGATATCCGCCAATATCGACGATGCCGGCACGGCTGGCAACGAGATTGCGCACACTCGTGGCGTCAACCTCACGTAATTCTACGGTTGCCACCACCGGACTGCGATATTTCGCTTCGGCAAAGGGTGTTGCGAGGGGGTGGTCCTCGGCCCAGGCATACACGGCCTGTGACAACTCGCGACAGTGGGCTGCTGCCCATGGCAGGCCGCCCGCAGCTTCAATCCACCGCAGTTGCGATTGCAA
>JAUNVN010000140.1 GCA_030537655.1 Bowdeniella nasicola
CAAATTCGCCGGGATGACCGGTCTGCTCGCAATCCCGGAAGTTGCCGATGTCCGCGCGCTCATTGACGTTGCAGTCGATGCCACCCGAGGTGAGGCCGCCGCGCGACTGCTCACCCGTCTCAGGCTGGGGATTCGCGATATTCAGATCCTTGCCAAGTGGGCGAAGCAGTCCCTACCCGAAGGGGACTTCACGGCGAATCTTGCCGAAACGCTCACCAATTTGCCGCCGGCAGATTTCTGTATCGAGGACGACCCGCACAAAGTGCTCTCACCTGCCGCACGTGAACGTCTCGAGCAGCTACGCGAGGCAATTATTGCAGTACGCAGTGCCTGTGCCAGACCCCTTCCCGACATTATCGCGGTTGCTGAACGCGCACTTGGTATCGATATCGATGTTCTTGCACGTCCCGATGCCCGCGGTGTCTCAGCGCGCCGCTATCTAGACCAGTTCCGTCTTATCGCGCGCAACTTTGTGCCGATCAGCCCTACCCCAGCCCCGCTTGATGATTTTGTCTCGTGGCTCCAAATGGTCGATCAGGCGGGAGAAGATCTCAGCGGTAATGTGGGCGCGCATCTTGATTCCGATCGTGATGATGCGGCTGTTGAACTACTGACGATGCACACTGCAAAAGGGTTGGAATTCACCCACGTGATTGTCGCCGGGATGAGCGATGCTGAATTCCCAACGAACAACTATCGGGGCAAACTTGAGATTTCAGATTCCGCCTGGCTCACCGCCACCGACATGCTGCCCTTCCAATTACGTAAGGATGCTTCAGCGCTACCAGAGCTTTTGGGACCTGCACCCGACAGTCCAATTTGGCACTCACCACCAGATCACCCCTTGGTGGCATATCTCGGTGAGACGAATGCGGCAAAATTACTCTCCGGCTATAAACGTGCTGCCGGATTTTACCGATTGAATGAGGAACGCCGCCTCGCATACGTCGCATTTACCCGCGCAGAGCAAACCCTGGTGCTCACCGCGCCACGCGCCGTTACCTCGACAAGTAACCCACTGGCGCTCTCACAGCGACGAATTTCTCGGTTTATTGCCGAACACTTCGACGAAGATGACCCCCATCGCCTGATCGGTCCGGACACCACGACCACCGCGACGAAAAAACAGGCGTGGATCGCCGCACCACCGCAGAGTCCCACCGTCTCGCGTGCACCACTGGTCGGAGCATTCGGCACGCTCGAACTGCCAAACGAACTAGCACCGTGGGAAGAATTAGCAGAGCGGCTCGCCAGCCAGAGCGATAACTCCCAGCAGATTCCCACCTATCCGGCCTCACTCTATGATGAGGAACGCGCGACGGCGCTCGCGCCACTAGCCGAACGCATCCGTCAGTTCGCGAGCCTCGATGCCCAGGCGCGTCAGGAACTCCTGCAACAAAGTGTGGCGCAAAGCGGCGCGCAACCGTGGTCCCTGCAATTGCTGTGGCAAGAATCCGAGTTGCTGCTCCAAGAATTGCAGCGCGATGACGCTCACGAAATTTATGTGCCCGAACGGATGTCAGCAACCGGAGCGCAGCACGCTGCATCCAACCCGCAACAATACTTGGAATATCTGCGTCGCCCACTGCCAAGTGAACCGGTCGCGGCTGCGCGTCTTGGGACTGAGTTCCACAAGTGGGTGGAAGACTACTACACAACGCGCAGCCAACAGCTGTTCGTTGAACCGCACGCCGATGCCGATACGGCAGCGGCAATCACCTCGTGGCAGCGCCGATTCTTAGCCTCACGTTTTGCCGACAAAACGCCAGTTGCAACCGAGACACCCGCGACACTCACCATTGTTCGCGATGGTTCTCCGCTGCGGATCGATTGCAAGATTGATGCGGTTTTTGTGGTCGATGGCCGACACCTCATCGTTGATTGGAAGACCGGGCGCGCACCGAGAAACGAACAGGAATGGCAGCTACGCGCCTTGCAGTTACAGCTCTATCGTCATGCCTATGGGCAAACCCATGAGATCGATGTGGAGCTGATCGATGCGCTGCTGTACTACGTGGCCAGTGACACGGAGTTCGTCGCGCCTGCGTTAACTCGTGCAGAAATTGCTGAAAGACTCGCACATATTGACGATTCGGTAGTCCACGAGGTTCTCAATCCAAACCTGGAGGATTAGTCGCGATGGCCGCGGCTGGCGGGCTCGCGAGAATTGCGCGAGCCATTTTGGGGCGGTGGCGCCTCACCACATCCCATGCCAACCAATAGGGGAGATGACAGAGGACATACTGCGGCCGGCTGCCACGATGGGCAGCGGGCAGGAGGACTGTTGTGATTGAATCGCGTGAAAGGCGGTTACCACGGGCAGAACCCCTCGAGCACCAGCTGTGAATAATCAGCGTCTTCCCGTTGTGAATTGCCCAACCTCCGGCAGCAATCGTGATGGAAACTCAGCGCGGATACAGCAAGTTCACAACTGTGGGGACCTTTTGGTCATAACGACAGCGTTAGCAGTGCACGCCAATCGCCGGCAACACCTGTTGTACTAGCTCATTGACGCGCGTTATCGGAATTTTCATCGAACACGGGCGGAACACTGTCGTAGCGAGATGAATCAGAACGGGGGGAGTCGTCCTGATCGTCAGGCACCACCGGGCCTTTTCCTGCTGGTTGATTGCCGTTTGGGGGAGTGTCGACCCACGGCTCAGCCAATGTCACCTCAGGCGCGTTAGGTCCCAGTTGACGGTCATCACCAACTTCCCTGGCAAGCGTGTGCAGCATACTCTCCGCATCGGCAATAACCTCCGCGTCTTCATGCCGTACCCCATACATCAGCCAGCGAGCGAGAGCGATCTCGGACATCAGCAGCGCGCGATCCAAGAGCGCATCATCAGGTTTGGTCGTGCGCACCTGGCGGTAACCGTGCAAAAAGTCGCCCTGGAATTCTTCTGGCATTGCTGCAATCAGCCACGCTAAATCCGCTGCGGGATCACCGAGCGCTAAATCATGCCAGTTATCGATCGCCGTGATCGAGTCCCCTCGATGTAACAGTGCCGCGTCGGTGAGGTCACCGTGGATGATGCAGCTGGCAAACTGCCACATCGAAATGTTCTCAAGCTGGTGTTCCCAGCGGTTCAACAGTGTTGCTGGAATGCGGGAAGTACGTGCTGCCTGATCAATTTCAGTGAACAGATGTTCACGCACTTCGGCAGCATCGTGCGCCGGGATGTTCAAATCTTGTACCAGTTCGCGCGGGAGTTCGTGGATGGTGGCGATGGCCTTGCCGATATTGGTAGCCAGATCGCAGCTGAGCAGCTCAGCTTGCAGACCAGCACCGGGGAGCTGGCGCATCACCGTGACCAGTCCGAGGGTGCCTTTCACGGTGCCGAGATAGTTCGGCAATTGATAGGGGAAAGATGATTTTTGGATGACGCGACGTAGCGCTTTTGTGATTGTTTGAGCGGCGGTGAGCTTCATTTGCGCTTCGGGTGTTTTTGCGGCCAGGACGCTGTAGTAACTGCCGGTGGTATCCATCAGTACCGTCTCGGCCCAGTGACCATCACTGTGATGGGGACCTCCAACCGAGATCAGTTCTAAATCCGGGACGGCCGCCGCAGCGGCGGCCGCTAGTTGCAAAAACACGTTACTACCCACAGTCCCACCGTACGGGGTTGCACTCCGGGGGGATAGGTGGCACGCCGAACGGGAAGTTATCCACAATGAACGACCGGGACTTGTGTCTCGAAAGTCAATCAGATAGCTTAAGTTTCACATAAACGTTGACGTTGGTAGGAATCTGCATGTGTAGCGCACAAATGTTCGAAACCCACGTGCGCAAGCTTGTCGCCGAACGGGAAATCGACCCGAACCATGATGAAGGCGCAATGAATCAGATTCTTGACGAGGCGGTGATCGCCTATGAACGCGAGGTCCTTTCCGGCAGAGCTAATGGTGATCGTGACATCGAAGCTCTTCGCAAGGCAGCCTATGATGCGGTGGTTGGTTTCGGACCGCTCCAGCCGCTGTTGGAGGACCCGTCCATTGAAGAAGTGTGGATTAATGGTCCCGATGCAGTTTTCATTGCGCGCAACGGCATTTCCGAACTGACGACCGTGTTACTGTCTGCCTCCCAAATCCGTGATCTCGTCGAGCGGATGTTGCGTCTGGCTGGCCGCCGGTTGGACCTATCGGAACCATTCGTTGATGCGCGCCTGCCGGGAGGTGAACGCCTCCACGTGGTAATCAACCCGATCACCGCGGGGGTATGGGCAGTAAATATTCGTAAATTTATTACCCGTGCTACCTGTATCGCCGACATGGTGCGCGTGAGATCACTGACCGCCAAAGCCGGTGAGTTCCTTGCTGCCAGTGTGCGCGCGGGGATCAATATTATTGTCTCCGGGCGTACCCAGGC
>JAUNVN010000141.1 GCA_030537655.1 Bowdeniella nasicola
AGTGGACAGCACCGCGGGACTCTGGCTGTTCATCGGTGTGCCATTGATACGGACCGACAGGCTTTGGACCGCGGGAATCTGCCGTAAGGTGCGCTGGAGTTGAGCAAAAAACTCCGCTCGTTCGGTTTCGCTCAGCGTAGCGGGGGTCGTCAGGTCAACAGCGGCGACCCCATCGGGCCCTTCGCTCACTGATTCGAGGCGGGCTTTGGTTGGTGCCGCGGTCGTTACCGCTGGGGCAAGCCACGATGATGGTCCATACAGCAGCGCTTGCGTGGCGCTTCGCACCGCGGTGTGGCGCGGGAACCAGCGGGTTTCGGGAACGAGGACCCGCCGGTCGGGAGAGATAAAGTGCAAGGGGATACGATCGAAGTGATTTTCGAAGGTCACATCCGCCATCATTAACCCGTCGGGCAGCTCGGCAATCCGCCACTGGTCGGCATTGTCGGTGACCAGACGGTAGCGTCGCTCCGTTTCGACCGGTGTGTCTTTAGTTGCCAGCCGGCCGTGGGGATCAACATCTGCGGCCAATGTGGTGGTCACGGTAACGGCGGAGGATTCCGCCACCTCGATATGCGTTGGTTTACTCGCATCGAGGATGTCGACGCGTGCATAGGGATCCCACTGCTCGGCGGCGTCGTCGGTGAGGTAGAGCCGAGCGGTCGCGAAATCATCACCGTAGCCCGATGAGGACGCCGCTAGGAACCCTTCAACAATCGCTTGTGGACTCGCATCGGGACTCGGCCCCGAATAGATCACATCAACGGCACTGCGTTCAGGGGCATCCGGTTGTGACGTGTTGACCGGACCGCTGGTTGGCAAGGTGGCACAGGCAGTAATCAAGGTGAGAACGACCAGCAGGGTGAGGGACCGAAATATTCGCATCACGACTCACCTCGATCCGCGAGTTCGAGTGGTGAGTGACCAAGGGGGGCACCCAGGTGGCGCGGTAGGAGTAATAAGAATGCGGCACCTCGCCCCTTGCGCCCCCACACTTGCAGGTCACCGCCATGCAGCCTGGCATCTTCCAATGCGATGGCCAGGCCCAGCCCACTGCCTCCCACCGTGCGTGCCCGTGCTGGATCGGCACGCCAGAACCGGTCAAAAACGTGGGCGGCTTGTGTCGCACTCATTCCAATTCCCCAGTCGCGCACCCGTACCGCAACGGTATCGACATTAGCCCGCAAAGTGATGACCACTCGTGAATTATCAGAGTGTTCGATCGCGTTGATGACCAGGTTGCGGATCACCCGTTCAATCCGACGCGGATCAATCTGCGCGGTGACAGGTGCGTCCATTCCCACCGTTCCCACCACCACGTTGCGAGCGCTGGCCAATGGTGCAGCCATCTCGACGACCTGTTCAATCACACTGCGTACGTCATAGTCATCGGCAGCCAGGACCGCAGCGCCCGCATCGAATCGGGAAATCTCCAATAGATCTGCCAACAGTGATTCGAAGCGATCTAGTTGGGTGGCGAGTAGTTCGGCGGCCCGTTTTGTTGCCGGTGTGAACTGGGAGCGCGCGTCATAGATGACATCCGCCGCCATTCGCACCGTCGTCAGTGGGGTGCGCAATTCGTGGGAAACATCAGAAACGAAGCGGCGTTGCACCCGTGAGAGTTCTTCCAGTTTCGTAATTTGTTCCTGCAGGGAGGCAGCCATCTGGTTGAAGGATTGCGCGAGCGTGGCTAATTCATCTCGGCCACGTACCACCATTCGTTCTTCCAATACACCTGCCGCAATCCGTTCGGCAGCTTGTGCGGCTTGGCGCACAGGACGCAGGATTTGCCAGGTTGCCAACCAGATGATGGCGGTCAAAACGATCAGCAACCCGAATCCGGCGGTGGTCATCACGCGCATCACCAAGTCGACGGTGTGCTGTTCGGAGGCAAGTGAGTAGACGGTATAAAACTCATAGTTTCCAGCAAGAGGCACGTTTAATCGCTGTCCCACCACCACTCCGGGCACGGTGCCGGTAGCACTGGGAACGGCGACGGATTGCCAGAGTTGGTCCTCGCTACTGGCCATCGCTGCGCGCATTTCTTCACTGATGAGTTCCACCAGTTCTCTGTCGGTGACATAAAACCCGGCGGCTGCACCCTGGCTGGCAGCGGGGAGCAGTAACACGCCGACGGTTCCCGAGGAGGCTGAGCGCAAATCGTAGATCAGATCGTAAACCAGACGTTGAACCTGCGCGGTCGATTGCACATCGGCATCGTTTAACGTCGACTGGGCGTGTTCTGCTCGCCACAGTGCATCGGAGAGTACCTGTTTTAAGCGGGCATCAAACAGTCCATCGCGAATCGAGGTGGAGATATAGAGGCCTGTGAGTGCCAGACTGAGCGCCCCGGCGAGCATAATGACTGTCGCGACGCGCAGTGCCAGTGATGAGCGCCACTTGGAGAGCGTCGTGGTGATGCGCTCGCGCAAACGGCGTAGCGCAGATGCACTCATTGAGGTGTTCCAGCGCGATACCCCACCCCGCGGACGGTGATAATAATGTCCGGGTTTTCTGGGTCCCGCTCAATTTTTGCACGCAGGCGTTGCACATGAACATTCACCAACCGGGTATCTGCCTGATGGCGATACCCCCACACCTCCCGCAGCAGTGTTTCGCGAGAAAAGACAGTCGCGGGTTTGCGGGCTAAGGCGACAAGCAAATCGAATTCCAGTGGGGTCAGCGCAATGATGTCCTCACCGCGGCGTACCACGTGGGCTGCCACGTCAATACTGATATCACCGATGGTCAGCAGATCGTCATCACCGCCGCTATTGTCGCGCAGCCGCGCCCGCACGCGCGCAACGAGTTCTTTGGGCTTAAACGGTTTGGGAATATAGTCATCTGCTCCCGCTTCCAGTCCGCGTACCACATCGGTAGTATCGGATTTCGCGGTGAGCATCACGATGGGAACGCCGCTTTCTTCTCGCAGCGCTCGACAAATCGCGATCCCATCCATCCCCGGGAGCATCAGATCCAGCAGCACTAAATCGGGATTCGTTTGCCGAAATGTTTGCAACGCTTCACCTCCGTGAGCGCAGAAGACGGGAGTGAACCCTTCCGCGGACAGAACGATCCCAATCATCTCGGCTAGGGCCGTATCATCATCAACTACTAAAATAGTGCTCGCCATATTTGTATTGTTTCAGATAAGTCGCGGTAGTTTCTTGCGGTGCGCAAGTATGGCACGATACGTACTAGCAAATCTGCACCTATGGCAGTACTTGGGGAGGGACCATGGAGGAAAAACCCACCGAATGGGATTGGGAATTCACGCCGCAGGTCCACCCTCTCGCGAATCAAAATCCGCCACCGGTCCCCCAACCGGACCCACCTGTCCCCGGTGAACCGTCGCCTGACGCGCGCCCTGCCGCCGCCTCACCGCTACCCGGCAATCAGCCGGGTACGGGTGCTTACCCACCTGCGGGTGGGCAGATGGTGAATAACCAGCTACCCACGAGCGAATATGGGCCGGCGGCCAACCAGGGCGCCCCCGGTCACCTTCCCCCCAGCGCTCAGGTTGCCCCCGGGCAGACCCCCAGTCAGTTTTCCCAGTTCGCGCCAGCTGGCCCCCAGGGGAACTACGGTGGATTTACCCAGTATGCCCCGCGCACTGCCAGCGACTACCAGCCTGGAATTATGCCCTTTCGGCCATTGCGTTTCGGTGAATTCTTTGACTGTTCATTTCGGGCACTGCGCTTCAATCCGCAGGTACTGTTTGGCTATTCGGCGATCTTAATGGCCATTTCGGTCCTGCCATACTTTGCTTTTCGGGCTTCATTACAACAGCTCCTGGTGGATCCCGACGCGGTGTTGAGTGACGAGACCGCCCTCGCAATGCTGTGGCAATCTGCTGTCCAGGGCTTAATGTTCACGGTGATCACCGGCTTCCTTGTCTTCGTTGTTGTCGGGGCCATCCAGGGCAGGCGGATCAGCTTTGGCGCCGTATGGGACGCAATGAAGGGTAAGGTCTTGCGCCTATTGGGTCTGATCACCCTGATTACGGCGGTGTCGATCGTCTCTTTTGTCGGAGTATTCGCTGCGGGCGGCTTCATTCTGTATAACGTCCCTGATGCCGCACTCGGCTCGTTTATCTTCATCGGCGTGGTGGCAGCCATGATCGCTGTTGCCATCTTCGCCCTAACGATGTACTCCGCACTTGCCGTTCCGGTTTTAGTCGTGGAAGATCTGGGGGTATTTCGCAGTATCGCTCGCTCATTTCGGCTGCTCAAAGGCTATTTTTGGCGTACCGTACTGATGCTCTTTTTAGGCTCAAGCATCGTCGGTGCAGTATCCGGAGTGATTACCACGCTGCTCGTGCCGCTCGCAACGGGACTCCTGAGTGCCGCGGGGCTATTTTCCAATATT